>JBAXMH010000075.1:0-18949 GCA_037134395.1 Chloroflexales bacterium | reverse complement strand
AAGATGCCACCGGCATCGGCCCTGGCGTACACGCCAGGGCCGATGCCGGTTTTTAGTGTACGTCGTATATACTAAGCGAAGGTGCAGAGTGGCAATAATCGCCATTCTGGTTGACACCAACGCTTAACTCAAAGGACTACTCTCATGCGTCATTTCGCCGGGATTGTGTTCGATGCGTACGGGACGCTGCTCGATGTTGCCTCGGTGTCCGCTACCTGTGAGGCGCGCTGGCCGGGCTACGGCACCACGCTCGCTCAGCTCTGGCGCACATGCCAGATTGAGTACTCGTGGCTGCGGAGCTTGATGGGCCGTCACGCTGATTTCTGGCAGGTGACGGGCGATGCGCTCGATTTCGCCTGTGCTACGCTTGATCTGGATCCGACTCCCGCTGACCGCAGCGCACTCCTTGATGGCTACCTGCACCTCGCGCCCTTCCCGGAAGTGGCGAGCGCTCTGGGACGACTCGCTGGTGTGCGCAAGCTCGTCCTCTCGAATGGTACCCCCACGATGCTTCAGATGGGATTAGCGCATGCTGGAATTGCTGGCTTTTTAGAGTCTATTTTGAGCGTTGAATCTGTCCGCATCTTTAAGCCCGCCCCACAGGTGTATGCTCTTGCTACGACGTTCCTGGACTGCGCCCCAGCTGACATTCTGTTTGTCTCCGCGAATGGCTGGGACATCGCCGGGGCTACGGCCTTCGGCTTGCGTACGGCATGGCTCAACCGGACGGGTGTGCCGGTCGAGCGGCTCGACTTCACGCCCGAGATCGTCGCACCTGATCTCACTGCCCTCGCGGATGTTATCGGGGCGAATCGGTAGGAGCGGCCCGATTGCCGATTGCCGATTGCCGGGCATCAGCGGCTCTTTATCATGCGACAGTACACGGTGCAGTTCCATCGAGAACTGATGTGAGGATAGCGATAAAACGCAATGATTGAACAGCGTGAAAGACTTCTGGCCCTGATTTTGGAACTGCACGCCCAGATCCGTGATGCGGTGGTGACGGCCTGTGAGCGCAGCGCGGTTGATGAGCTGTCGGGGGTGGTGGAGGATGAGCAGGCGGGCGATACGATCTATGCCGTAGACCGGGTGAGCGAGGAGTTGTTGGTCAGCTTCTTTGCCGAGCGGGTGGCCCCAACCTGGCCGCTGGTGCTGGTGGCTGAGGGAATCGCCGAGGGGAAGATGGTTCTACCTGTCGGTAGCGCCGAGGAGGACGCGGTTATTCAGGTGCTGGTTGACCCGATTGATGGCACACGCGGGCTGATGTACCAGAAACGCAGCGGTTGGGTGCTTACGGGCGTAGCTCCCAATCGCGGCTCGTCAACCGGGCTGCGTGATATTGAACTGGCGGTACAGACCGAGATCCCGCTGGTGAAACAGCACCTGAGCGATCTACTCTGGGCCACGCACGATGGCCCATTGCACGCAGAACGCTACAACCGGCTCACGGGCGTGCAGGTGCCAGTGCGCCTGCGACCCTCGCGGGCGGGCAGTATTGCCCACGGTTTCGCGATGATTAGCCGATTCTTCCCCGGTGCCCGCGAGGAACTGGCCGCAATTGATGAGGCAGTGATTCGTGCGACGCTCGGGCCGCCACAGGTTGGCAAGGCTCAGTGCTTTGAAGATCAGTACATCTCTAGCGCGGGCCAACTCTACGAACTCATCTCCGGCCATGACCGTTTTGTGGCTGATCTTCGCCCACTTCTCGACCGTCACCTGGCCGCACGCGGCGAGGCTCTGGGCATCTGCTGCCACCCCTATGATTTGGCGACCATTTTGCTCGCCGAGAAGGCAGGGGTGCTGCTGAGTGATGATCGCGGCGGCGAGCTGGACGCGCCGATGGATATTCACGCCGATGTGGGCTGGATAGGCTACGCGAACGCAGAAATCCGCGCCCAGATTGAGCCTGCCCTACTGGGTGTGCTGCGCGAGCGGGGGATTCTCTGACAGTGCGGGAGGCTTGATGTGCGGCCACAGAAGGACACAGAAGGACACAGAAAAATATTTTTCTGTGTCCTTCTGTGTGCTTCTGTGGCAAGATCTCGTTGTCGTAAGAGACCGATGTGGTATCATTTTCCCTCGGAGTATTCGAGAATAAATGATCTCACGGTGATTCCCATGTCAAACGTACGATTCTGCCCCTCGTGCGGAACGCAGGTGAGCGCGGAGGAGCGCTTCTGCGGGAACTGCGGCGCACGCATGGATCTATCTGCCCCCGTTCTCCCAACGCTGCCTACTGGACAACAGAGCGCCCCTACGCAGGTACTCCCGCCCACCCCGAGCCCGCAGCCACCGCCGTCATTTGGCGTCCCCCCCGGAGCAATACCGCCAAAGCGCGGTCTGCCGGTGTGGGCGATCATCTTGCTCTCTCTTGTCGGCCTCTGCGCGATTGGCTGTGTAGCCAGCGTTGCCGTGGTCAACGTCTTTGGCGACAAAATAATGAGCGCGATAGCTACGCCGAAACCTTCGGGTTTGGGCGGCGGAATCATACCCATCCCGACCCGCGAGGGTGCTGCGCCGACAAAAACCCCTCTGCCTACGAAGGTTCTGGTATCTACTGAGGAGATTCCCGCGCCCACGGAAGCCCTCATCCCCAGCGCCGAGCCGACCAGCGCTGGTGGCGGGATCATCGGTGACGTAACCACCAATCGTGCTACCGCTGAGGCTCCTACCGCCGAGGCTCCTACCGCCGAGGCTGCTGCCAGTGCCGCTGAGATCGCGCAGGCCAACGCCGATCTGGCCGCACTCCTCGCGGCGGGCAAACAGATTTTTAAGGATGAATTTGTTGATAACCGCAATAGCTGGTTTGTGGGAACGCTCAACGACAAAGAGACGGACAAGATTGGAGATGGGGTCTTCAAAGTAACCTGGATGGGCAAGGGCACCTCGTACGAGCGCTACGAAGGACGTGATATGACGAACTTCGTGGCCGAGGTGGATTGCTTGGTATACCGGGGGGGGATTGACGGCGGATGCGGCATCGTCTTCGATGAGAAGAAGGATGTCGGATACTACAAGTTCGAGGTTTTTGACAACTACTACTGGCTGCTTGCCATTTACCCAGAGGGCGATCCGACGATTCTTGCCGAGGGCGACCCAACCGGGATCGTGAAGCCCAGTGATGTGAACCATGTGCGGGTGATCAAGCAAGGCGATCAGATCCGCATCGCATTGAACGGAATACCCCTTAAGACGGTGAAAGATAGCACCTACCAGACCGGCAAAATCGGTGTCTCCACCAAGTCGGAGAACGAGAAAGGCGGTGTCGAGGTCTGGTTTGATAACTTTACGATCTGGGAGATTCCTGGCAACTAGGCGAGCTTTATGTCACGCAGAGCAAAGCGAAGCGTCCTGACGAGCGATACAGACGCCGGGACGCTTCGCTTCGCTCTGCGTGACATGTGATTCAGATATGCAGCGCGTTGCCGTGTTCCAGAGCGTGGGCGGCCTCGCCAATCGCCTCGTAGAGCGTAGGGTGAGCGTGGATAGTGTGAAGCAAACTGGCCCCGGTCGCCTCGTGGCTGAGAGCGATGCCTGCCTCGCTAATCATCTCGGTGGCGTTGGGGCCGATAATGTGGATGCCAAGGATCTCGTCGTACTGCGTTTCGGCCACAATCTTGACGAAGCCGAAGCGGTTTTGGCCGATAGCGCGAGCCTTGCCGTTAGCCGAGAAGGGGAATGTGCCCACCTTCACTGTGTAGCCTTGTTCCTTCGCCTTGGCCTCGCTCAGGCCAACACTGGCGATCTCGGGGCGACAGTAGGTGCAGGCCGCGATCTTGCCGTAATTGATCGGTGCCACATGCAGACCAGCGATGTGTTCGATGGCCAGAATGCCTTCGGTGCTGGCCTTATGGGCTAGCCAGGGCGTGTTGGCCGTACAGTCACCGACCGCGTAGATCCCGTCGGCAGCGGTACGCAGGAATCCGTCCGTCTCGATAAAGCCACGGGCGTTCAGCTTCACCCCGGCATTCTCCAGGCCAATACCCTGCGTATTCGGCAGAATGCCGATGGAGACCAGCAATTTGTCAACGGAGATCTGCTGGGGTTTGCCGGAGCTGTCAATCAACGAGACCTGCACCTTCTCGCCGCTGGTGTCAATGCCGTCAATCTTCACCCCGGCCAGCGCCTTAATCCCACGGCGCTGGAATGCCTTGGCCAGCTCGGCACTCACATCCTCGTCCTCATTGGGCACAATCCGGGGTAGCGCCTCTAACACCGTCACCTGCGAACCAAAGGCGCGGAACATCGAGGCGAACTCGATCCCGATGGCACCGGCACCGATGGAGAGCAAACTGCCGGGTACCTCCTTCAGACTGAGCAGATCGGTGGAAGAGAGAATGCGCTGACGGTCGAACTCAGCACCGGGCAGGGGCCGTGGGCGACCGCCGGTTGAGACGATGATCTGCTTTGCGGTGAGGGTGCGCTCGCCGCCCGCCGTAAGCTGGACACGCACCGCGCCGCGCCCGACGATCTCGCCGCGCCCAGTCACCACCTCAACCTTATTCTTTTTCATCAGGAAGGCCACACCTTCGGTGCTAGCCTTCACTACTGCGTCCTTATGCTTCAGCGCACCGGCCAGATCAAAGCCGACATCACCGACGCTAATCCCGAAGCGCTTGGCCTCACGGATCTCGTCGAGGAGATCGGCGGCGTGCAGAAGCGACTTGGTGGGGATGCAGCCGACATTCAGGCAGACGCCGCCGAGGGCGCCCAACTCGATAATCGCCACCTTCATGCCGAGTTGCCCGGCCCGAATGGCGGCGACATATCCCCCCGGCCCCGACCCAATGATCACCACATCGTAAACGGTGTCGCTCACGATCCTTACCTTTCGCATTATTCGTTCGCCCTGGAACGAACTGCCCGCCATTGTAGCATAGACAAGGTTCAGATCAGCTTTACCGGGTGCGCCATCCGTCGTGCCTCATCACGCCGTCGTGAGGCGCAGAAACAGCTCCTCAAGGTTCTCGGCCTGGGTGCGGAATTCGCTTACGGCGATATTTTTGGATATTAAGTAAGCGAGCAGTGTCGCCGCCTGATCCTCATCCACATCCTCAGCCTCAACCAAGATCGCCCACGGGTCGGTTGGGTCAATCTGGAGACTGCGGATCGCAGGCAACCCTCGCGGACGCTCGCTCATCCGTTTTCCGTCATCCCCCACGATTAGTTCCCGCAGCACATGTTCGGCATCTGCCACCTGACGTATCACACGGATGCGCAGCTTCGCGCCATTCTGAAGCTGCTGCCGCACCACATCTACCGGGCCATTCACCACCATCCGCCCGCTCTCAATAATCCCAATCTCCGTGCAGATCTCGGCGAGTTCACTGAGAATGTGCGAACTGAGCAGCACCGTCTTGCCCATATCACGCAGGGTGCGCAGCAGTTCGCGTAGCTCCACACGCGCCCGTGGGTCAAGCCCACTAGCGGGTTCGTCGAGCAGCAGCACCGGAGGATTATGGACGAGGGCGTGGGCCAGCGAGAGGCGCTGCTGCATCCCGCGTGAAAGGCTCTGCACAAAGGAATTACGCTTGTCCGTGAGGTCAACCAGATCGAGCAGATCGCTCACAATGCGTCGGCGCTGTGCGCTACCCATGCCGTAGCAGCGGGCGAAGAAGTCAAGGTACTCCCAGACCCGCAGGTCGTCGTAGACACCAGAGACATCAGGCATATAGCCGATAAGTCGTTGGGCGGTGCCCAAACGCTGGGGCTGCCCCATCACACGGATCTCGCCAGAACTGGGTTCGAGCAACCCCGCAAGCATACGCAGGGTGGTCGTTTTCCCCGCACCATTCGGGCCAATAAACCCGTAGATGCTCCCCTGCGCAACACTCAGATTGAGGTTGTCGAGGGCCACCATCCGACCATAGCGTCGGGTCAGGCCAACCGTCTCGATTGCCGGAGTCATGGATGTCGTTCTTTCTCTGTGCGCAGGGCAAAAAAACGGCGCAGCCAGCAGTGATGGCCGCGCCGAAGAGATTCGATGGTACGAATGAAGCCCGGAGCGTGAAACCTGCCGATCAGCGGCGACGGCGCGGGTACTCGGCGTCGTTGACACGGACGCGGACGGGAACCGGCTCTGCCTTGAGCATTGTAGCGGCAACCGCAAGGGTCAGCATCAAGGTAAAGATGATCATAAGTGCGACAATCATTGTCGAAACTCCTTTTCCACGGATTGCGCTACGCCGGGGCTCATCGCAATAAGTGTTGTATCGGTCACATGTCATGTGTAGTATAACGAAAAAGAATAACGCCGTCCATACCAGTTTGTGAACGAAGGTCGTCGTGTCCACGACGTTCGTGGCTCTCAGATGGTTTGCCAAACGAGATTCAAGGTGCTATACTAACAGACGGGTATCTGAAGGGTGCAGGGCCAGCCATGCGTGCGGCTCACACCTGACCACGAGGCAATGCTTTGGCTGGATCGTACGGACGACAGTCTCATCAGACCGTTCAGGAACGCTCATAATGAATACCATGTGAGACCGTCCTGAACAGCGTTGTCTGCCCATGCGGTGCCGATGTTTCGGCGCTGATCGGCAGCGACAAGTAGTCTGTGCCGTGCGTTTGTGAAAAGTGGGTATCCCCCACTTTTCTTGTTGTTGTAGGCGAGTGAGGGTATGAAGAGCGACTTTTATACAGCGATCTCACAGATTGCGGCGGAGCGCGGCATCCCAAAAGAGGCGATCATTGACGTCATGGAGAAGGCGCTGATCACTGCCTACAGGCGCACCCTTGGCAATAACCCGCCGCCTATGGAGGTGACTGTTAAGCTCGATCCGCAGACGGGTTCGGCAAAGGTCTTCGCGGAGAAGCAGGTGGTAGACGAGGTCTACGACGAACGCTTCGAGGTGGAACTGAAGATTGCCCAGAAGGTTCGGTCTGATGTGCAGATCGGCGAGACGGTGGTCATCGAGAGTACGCCCAACGACTTCGGGCGGATCGCGGCGCAGACCGCCAAGCAAGTGGTGCTGCAAGGAATCAAAGAGGTTGAGCGTGAGTATATCTACGGCGAGTATATGGATCGTGAGGGTGAACTGATCACCGCCACGGTGCAGCGGATCGCCAAGGGTAATGTGATCCTGGAGATGGGGAAGGCCGAGGCCATTCTGCCGCCGAAGGAGCAGGTTGATAACGACCGCTACTATCACGGCCAGCGCCTGAAGGTCTACCTGATGGAGATTCGTAAAGAGGATCGCGGCCCACGGCTGATCGCCTCGCGCACCCATAAAAACCTGATCGTGCGACTCTTTGAGATGGAGGTGCCAGAGATATTCAACGGCACGGTGGAGATTAAGTCAATCTCGCGTGAGCCGGGCCTGCGCACGAAGGTGGCAGTGGCCGCACGCCAGGATGGGATTGACCCGGTCGGCTCGTGTGTGGGTATGCGCGGTATCCGCATCCAGAATATTGTCAACGAGCTGAACGGCGAGAAGATTGATGTCGTCCAGTGGTCGTCCGACCCGAAGGATCTGATCGCCAACGCGCTCTCTCCGGCCCAGGTGGTTGAAGTGCATCTGCACGAGGATGACCACGTGGCGCTGGTGATCGTCCCAGATAAACAACTCTCCCTGGCGATTGGCAAAGAAGGTCAGAATGTGCGCCTCGCCGCGAAGCTCTCGGGCTGGCGTATTGATATCAAGAGCGCCACCGCCCTCCTTGAGGAGGAGCGAGCCTCCGCTGAGGTACGCGGCTATGCCGAGGCCGAGGCGATGGCGACCGAGGCTGAGTTGACGAATGCGAAGGTGGAGTCGCGCAAGGTGCAGGCGAATGGCACGATTGTCTATCAGAAGGCGAACTATGGCCCACTGGGCAACGATCTGATTGGCGAGACGGTGCAACTGCGGGCGACATCACAGAAACTGTATATCTACTCCGGGGATCGGCTGATCGCCTCCTACATTCTGATTGAGACCGAGGATAAGGTCGAGTCGGGAGAGGTGTAGGCTACTTTGTGTAGATGTGGCGGGGTTGGATCGCGTATGGGACAGGTTGCACATAAATCGAATGGTGCGCGAACGAAACATGTGCCACAGCGCACATGTATCGCGTGTCGGCGCACGGACGCGAAGCGGGGGTTAATCCGGCTGGTGCGTACACCTGAGGGTCGCATTGAGGTGGATACAACCGGGAAGCGTAACGGGCGCGGTGCCTACCTGTGCCATGATCTGGCCTGCTGGGATGCGGCGATCAAGCGCCGTGCGCTAGAGCGATCGCTGCGGGCGGAGCCGCTTACCCCTGAAAACCAGCGCGATCTGCTGGCTTATCGTCGCGGGCTTACCGCTGCTGAATCGCACGACGCTGATACCGATACTGCCGAAGAATTGCCGCACGATGTTAGGGTCTGATGCGTGACCTGGTACGGGCCACTGCCGATGCGGTGTAGCCTGTCTGCAATGGTCTCACGCGCCTATACACCGCGCGTGGAATATGAAAGGATGCTCCAATGCCGCTAAAGGGTGATTCGTTAAAAGATATGGCTACCGCCGCTGTTTCGATGCGTGGTGGCCGTGGTGGTGGCGGTAGCGGCGGCGGCGGCGGCGGCGGCGGCGGCGGCGGCGGTGGTCGCCCCAGCGGCGGCGGCGGTCGTCCCGGTGGTGGCGGTGGAGGTACGGGTGGCGGCGGTAGTCGTCCCAGTGGCGGCGGTGGCACGGGCGGCGGCGGTAGTCGCCCCAGTGGCGGCGGTGGCACGGGCGGCGGCGGTAGTCGTCCCGGTGGCGGCGGCGGCACGGGTGGCGGCGGTAGTCGTCCCGGTGGCGGCGGCGGCACGGGTGGCGGCAGCAGTCGTCCCGGCGGCAGCAGTCGTCCCAGCGGTGGCAGTAGTCGCTCAGGCGGCGGCGGTGGCGGTGGCGGTGGCGGTGGCAGCGCAGGTGGCGGCGGCGGTCGTCCCGGCGGTAGCAGTAATCGCCCTGGCAGCGGCAGCAGCGGCGGTCGCCCTGGCAGCGGCAGCGGTCGGCCCGGTGGCGGTCGTCGGCCCGGTGGCCCCGAGGAGCGCGATGGTGGGGCAGGAATGCGTGGCCGAGGCGGTCGTATGAGTGCGCCGCCGCCACGGATCCCGGTTCGACCGCGTGGTCCGGTTGAGCTTCAGAGCATCATGACTATCCGTGAGTTCTCAGAGGCTACGGGCATCGGCGCATCAGAGATTCTTAAGTCTCTGATGAAGGGCGGCGTGCTGGCGAATATTAACCAGCAGATTGACTACGAGACCGCAGCGCTGATCGCGGCTGACTTCAACATTGAGACCAACGAGACGGTGCCAGAGCAGATGGCCGGGATCATTGATAACATCAAGGATGTGCTGGCCGCTCAGGCCGAGGATGAGATGCGGACGCGCCCGCCGGTGGTCACGATTATGGGTCACGTTGACCACGGCAAGACGAAGTTGCTCGATGCGATCCGCTCAGCGCGAGTGGCCGAGGGCGAGGCTGGCGGTATAACCCAGCATATCGGTGCCTACCAGATCGAGGTCAACCACCGTAAAATCACATTTCTGGACACGCCCGGTCACGAGGCGTTTACCGCAATGCGCGCCCGTGGTGCCCAGGCGACCGATATTGTAATCTTGGTGGTGGCCGCCGATGACGGCGTGATGCCTCAGACAATTGAGGCGATCTCGCACGTGAAGGCGGCTGGGGTGCCGATGATCGTGGCGGTGAACAAGATCGATCTGCCGACGGCGAACCCGGATCGGATCAGGCAGCAGCTTGCCACCTATGACGTGATCGTCGAGTCTTACGGCGGTACGGTGCCCTCGGTTGAGGTTTCGGCACGTCAGAAGCTGAATATTGACGGGCTGCTGGAGATGATCCTGCTGGTGGCCGACATTGAGGATTTCAAGGCGAATCCCAATGCGCCGGCGGTCGGCACGATTATTGAGGCCGAACTGGATAAGAACCGGGGCGCGGTAGCGACGGTTCTCATTCAGAACGGCACCCTGCGCCCCGAGGATAATGTCCTGGTGGGCGGCGTCTCCGGCAAGATCAAGACGATGTTCAACGATAGCGGCAAACGCCTGCGCTTCGCTGAACCGTCCATGCCGGTAGAGATCCTCGGCCTGGACGGAGTGCCCCACGCCGGTGACATTCTCCAGGTGGTGGACGATCTGGCGGTCGCTCGTGAGATCGCACTCCAGCGCCAGCGCCAGACACGCATGGATGCGGTGGGGATGGTGCGCGGCACCACCCTGGAGGATCTGTTCAGCAAGGTGCAGCAGGGCCAGATCAAAGACCTGAATGTAATTGTGAAAGCGGACGTGCAGGGTTCGATTGGCGCGATTGAGCATCAGCTCAGCCAGTTGAGCAGTTCGCAGACTGAGGTGCAGATCAAGATTCTGCACAAGGCCACCGGCGCAATCACCGAGGGCGATGTGAACCTCGCTGCAGCCAGCCAAGCGATTGTCATCGGCTTTAATGTTCGTCCCGACCCGGCGGCGCGGCGGGCGGCTGAGCAACAGGGCATTGACATCCGCTTCTACAATATCATCTACCATCTCTCTGATGATATTAAGAAGGCGCTGGTCGGTATGCTGGCGCCCACCTATAAAGAGGTGGTCGAGGGCTACGCCGATGTGCGCAACACCTTCCGGCTGCCCTCGCGTGAGGTGGTGGCGGGCCTGTATATCACCGATGGGAAGGTGACACGCACGGGCCAGAGCGTGCGCGTCTTGCGCAGCGGCGCAGTGCTTCACGACGGCAAGATCAGCAGCCTCAAGCGCTTCAAGGACGATGTCCGCGAAGTGACGAACGGCTACGAGTGTGGTCTGGTTGTCGAGGGCTTCACTGATGTCCAGGTGGGCGATAATATGGAGTTCTACCGCCAAGAGCGGGTTGAGGCGAGTCTGTAATTTAATTGCAGA
Source organism: Chloroflexales bacterium (assembly GCA_037134395.1). Lineage (GTDB taxonomy): Bacteria > Chloroflexota > Chloroflexia > Chloroflexales > Chloroflexaceae > Oscillochloris. The sequence goes on along the minus strand of JBAXMH010000075.1, from coordinate 8,094 downwards.
TTGCAGATTGTAGATTGCAGATTGGCTATAGAGCACTTCTGCCTAGCAATCTGCAATCTGCAATCTGCAATCTACAATGTCAAAACAGCGTCTCCAGCAGGTCGCCGACCGCATCCAGCAGGTACTCGGCGATGTGATTCAGTCTGAGATCAAAGATCCGCGAGTGGGTTTTGCCACGGTGATGAGTGTTGAGGTAAGCGCGGATCTTCAGCACGCTACGGTGCGTATCTCGGTGATGGGCGATGACGCGACGAGAGCCGATACCATGGCCGGTCTCCAGCGCGCCCGTAGCTTCCTGCGTCGGCGGGTGGCCGATGAGATGCGCCATATGCGCTTTGTCCCCGAGCTGCATCTGATGCTCGATACCTCGCTCGATTACAGCATCCACATTGATAAGGTGCTGCGCGATGTAGAGGAGGAGCGCAAGATCAATCCGCCCCATTTTGAGGATGAGTAGGGTCACTACGAGCGATGAGTGAACTCGACGCCTACTACAAAAAACGTATCCCGTACACACTGCGCGGCCAGCAGTTTGAGTTTGATGTCGGCCACACGATCTTCTCCTCATTTGAGGTTGACGATGGCACCGATCTTCTGCTGCGCAGTCTGGAGCCAGCGACCTCTCCCGCACACATCCTCGATCTCGGCTGTGGCTGTGGCGTGATCGGGATCAGCATGGCCCGACGTTACCCCGCCGCTGCGGTGGTGATGGCCGATAAGGATTTGTTAGCGGTGCGCTACGCTCGACATAATGCCGCGCTGAATAACGTGCAGAACGTGAGCGCCCTCGGCAGCGTGGGACTTGAATCAGTACCGCCCGGCCCGTATGATCTGATCCTCTCAAACATTCCGGCTAAGATCGGCGACCTGGCGATTGAGCAGGAGTTCATCCTTGGCCCGCTGGCGCACCTGCGGGCCGGTGGAGAGTACTGGTTTGTGGTTGTCAGTGGCCTGAACCATCTGATCCCGCGCCTCGGCGTACGCAACCAACTCAAGCTGAAAGAGATCAAAAAGCGGTCGGGCTACGCGGTCTACCGCCTGCTCAAGCCGTCGGAATCCTGATACGCATGGGCGCAGCGCATCGCGCCCCAATCAACACATGATGATCTACACAGACCCCGTTGCGGCTGCCCCCGCCTTCACTCAGCAACTTGCTCAGGCCCAGCGCATTCTGCTCCTCACCCACATTAACCCTGACGGCGACGCGATTGGCTCGCTCCTGGGAGCTTTCCATGTGCTACAGGCAATCGGTAAGGAGCCGATTCCCGTTGCGGCCTCGACGCTACCGCTCTACAGCGCGGCGCTTGCGGGCGTTGAGCATGTGGCGATCTATCGGTCTGGCGACGCCCTGCCCGACGCCGATCTGATCTGGATGCTGGATACGGCCTCGCTGGAGCGGGTTGGTCAGATCTACCGCGACCACGGCCCGGCTATGACTGCCCGCCCGCTGATGATTGTTGATCATCATGTGACTAACGACGGTGCGGGGGATCTGAACCTGATCCAGCCAGCGGCGGCATCCTGCGCCGACCTGCTCTTTCGGCTCTTTGTGGCGATGGATCTGCCAATTTCACCAGCGGCGGCCACATGCTTGCTTCTGGGAACCACAACGGATACCCAGAGTTTCCAGACCAGCGTGACCACTCCGCAGACCCTGCGCACCGCTGCCGATATGCTCGATGCCGGGGCCGATCAGCGTTTGGTGGTGAACGCGGTCTACTTTTCGATGCCGGTTGAGACCGTGCAGTTGAGCGGGATTGCGCTTGGTCTGCTGCGGCGCGAGGGCGGACTGCTCTGGGCGCGGGTTTCTCAGGAAATGCTTTTAGCCACAGGTGCGGCGGACGAGGCAACCGACGAGGCCATCATACGTATGCAGCGAGTGCGTGGGATGCGGGTATCGGCCTTGTTTAAGGAGCGGGCCGACGGCACGGTCAAGATCAGCCTCCGCTCAGCACCGGGGATCAATGTGGCTCAGATTGCGCAGACCTGGGGCGGCGGCGGACACGCCCAAGCGGCTGGAGCCGATCTGCCAATGGGTCTGGATGAGGCTGAGGCGGTGGTGCTGCCCCTACTGCGGGCGGCGATTGGGCTGTAGATGCACGGGTTTTTGAACATTGATAAACCGGCGGGGATGACCTCGCACGATGTGGTAGCGCGGGTGCGCCGCCTGACCGGGCGCGGGGTGAAGGTGGGCCACGCCGGTACGCTCGACCCTGCCGCCACCGGGGTGCTACCGATAGCCCTTGGCCACGCCACGCGGCTGATCGAGTACCTGAGCGATGTGCGCAAAGGTTACTACGGACGGGTGCGACTCGGCGTTGTCACCAGCACCGATGACGCCGAGGGCGAGGTTATCTCGACCGCAACGGTGCCACCACTGACACCTGAGCTGATCGAGGCTGCCGTAGCCCCGCTACGCGGGGCGATCTTGCAGGTGCCGCCGATGTATTCGGCCCTGCACCATCAGGGTCAGCGACTCTATGACTTAGCACGGGCAGGGAAGACGGTTGAGCGGGAGGCGCGCCCGGTGCAGATTGACGCTCTGGAGTGGGATTTGGGTAGCCCTGATGAGTTGCTGATCACGGTGATGTGTGGCAAGGGTACCTACATCCGCGCCCTGGCCCGCGAGATTGGGGCGTCCCTGGGCTGCGGGGCGCATCTGGCGGCGCTCCGGCGTATCTTCGTCGGGCCGTTTTTGCTTAACGGTGCCGTTCCCCTCGCCGATCTCCAGGCTAACCCTAGTCGGCTGCCGCTGGCGCTCATCCCGCCCGATGTGGCCCTGGCAGGTTGGCCGACGGTGCAACTCGATGCCGAGAACTCGCGCCGGGTGCGTAATGGGCTGCCGGTGGTACTCACCATATCCGGCGAACATGTTCGCGCCTACGACGAGGCGGGCGTACTGCTGGCGGTGCTGCGGCGCGAGGGCGATGCCTGGCGGCCAGATAAGGTGTTTCTTTAGCACGACTACTCTTTCAACTAAGCCAATTTTGTGCCAGCCTTACCCCCTCTCCCCCTGCCCCCTCTCCCACGCGGGGAGAGGGGGTATTTCGCATCAGAAAGCTGTCCTACGCCCCTCCCCCCACGTGGGGGAGGGGCTGGGGGTGGGGGTCGGGTGACAATCTGAGGACTTCGCACCAGGCCCCGCAAACTGCGCCCCTACGCTTCTGGCAGGGCCGGCAGGCCCAGCCGTGGTCGTGGGCCGAACTCCGGCAGTTGCGGCGGGTTCTCCTCCATCAGCCGCAGAGCCTCGGCAATGGCTCGCTCAAGCTGTGGGTCGCGCCCAGCCACGTAGTCCTGCGGGGCCATCTCGACCTCAATTGTCGGCTCGGTGCCGTAGTTCTCCACACCCCAGCCCACATCGGGAAACCAGAACGAATATTCGGGCTGCGTGGTGGTCGCTCCGTCGGCAAGACGGTCAATCGGGTTGATGCCGATCACCCCGCCCCATGTGCGCTTGCCGATCAGCGGCCCTAGCCTCAGCAGTTTGAAGACGTGGCTGAAGATATCGCCGTCCGATCCGGCGTTCTCGTTGGTGATGGCGACCACCGGCCCGATGAGCGAGTTCTCGGGGTAGGGATCGGGCTGGCCCCAGCGCGATATGTCATAGCCCAGGCGACGGCGGGCCAGTTTCTCGATCAGCAGTTGCGAGACGTTGCCGCCCCCGTTGTAGCGGATGTCTACCACCAGTCCCTCGCGGGTACTCTCCATCAAATAGCCACGGTGAAACTCGGCAAAACCCCACGCCTGCATGTTGGGAATGTGCAGGTAGCCCACCCGGCCCCCGGTGGCGGTGTGGACAGCAGCCCGCTTGGCCTCGACCCAGGTGCGATAGCGCAGCATGCTCTCGGAACTGAGCGCCTTCACCGTCATCGTGCGTGGCTCGCCACCGTTAGCCGGGGCGATAGTCAGCAGCACATCGGCACCGGCTAGGTTCACCAGCAACTCGCCCGGCCCGCGTCCTTTGCTCAGCCGTCGCCCGTTGATCGCCAGCAGTCTGTCGCCGGCAGTCACGCCCAGGCCGGGGCGGGAGAGGGGCGATGAGACTCGCTCGTCCCAGGTATCGCCGGGCAGCACCTGCGTAATACGGAAACTGTCACTGGCCTCGTCGTAATCCAGATCCACGCCCAGGAAGCCCTGGCGGTAGGCCGGTGTTGATCGGTAATCCCCGCCCATCTCGTAGGCGTGGGACGTGCCTAGTTCACCCTGCATCTCCCAGAGCAGATCGGAGACCTCGCCACGGGTGGCCACGCGGTCAATCAGTGGCAGGTAGCGCCGGTAGATCGCCTGCCAGTCTACACCGGACATATCCTCGGCCCAGAACTGGTCGCGCTGAAGACGCCACGCCTCGCGGTACATCTGACGCCACTCCTGGGGCGGGCTGAGATCAACCTTGATCCGACCAAGATCAACCCATCCGCTCTTGCGACCGGGGCCACCGTTATCCTTGGGCTTCTCGCTGGTTTTGATCACCCGCAGGCGGCGACCGCTGCGGTAGGCCAGCATTTTGGCGTCCTGCGAAAGGGTGAAGCTGGAGATGCTATCAACCAGTGTCTCGCAACTGCGCTCCGCGAAGTCATACACCTCCAGGCGACCCGTATCCTCGCCGGAATGGCTGCTCATCGCTCCGCGCAGCGAGAAACTGGTAAAGAGCGCCTTGCCCTTCACACCGATCACCCCGCCATAGATACTGATCGGCACCGGGAAGGCCACCACGCGCTCGGTGATGCCGTCGAGATCAATCTGAAAGCCTTTTTCCTCGGGCTTCTTCTCACCATTGTCCTCAGGCTTCTTCTCCCCGTTGTTCTTTGGATCACCGTCGTCTTTTGGCTCACTCTCAGACTTCGGCTCATCGCCCCCTTTTTCGCCCTTCGTATTCGCATCTTTTGGCTCTTTTGTGATCCCGCCCGTCTCAAAGGGCGAAGTGCTATCAGCGCACAGTGTGATCAAGAAAGGGCGCGACATACGTGGGAAGGCCCAGCCAAACTGGGCCTGATCACGAACAGGATCAAAGTCACGCTTGCCGATAAAGTAGAGGTAATTGCCCTCGGGATCCCATGCGGGCCGGGTATCAGAGAGCAGGGTGCGGGTGGCATTATGGGTCGCACCACTCGCCACCTCGCAGAGCCGAATGATCTGGGTACGGCGGGTGTCGGGGTAACTGTAGGCCAGCCAACGTCCATCGGGCGACCACGCGGCACCGCTGATCCGCCCATGAGGACTGTGATCAAGGAGACGCACCGTAGCCGACTCCAAATCAACCAGCAACAGTTCGTGACGCTGATTGGTAATCGCAACCACGTCAGCCTTTGGCGAGACGCGGATACGCACGGGCCGACCAATATCGAGACCATCGAGTCGGCGCGGCGCAACTGAACCATCTACGGCGTGGATCTCCAGAGCCTCCTCGCCACCGGCATCGCTCAACAGCAGCAGCCGTTTGCCGTCGTGAAGATAGCGAGCCATGCGCGTGCGCCCAGACTCCTCGCCATACTGAAGCACCGCCCCGTCCCAGTTGCCCATAGCGAAGGCCCGACCCCGCACAGTGAGCGCCAGGGAGCTACCGGTGGGATGCAGAGCATAACCCTCTAGGTAGGGTTCGGGTGGTACAAAGCGGCGTTTGCGCTGCGGTTGCGGGCTATGCAGATCCACCGGGATAATTCGCCGCTCGCCGCTGAGCGGGTCAAGCAGCCAGAGATCGGCCCCGGCGTGATAAACAATCCGCTGGCCATCGCTGGAAGGGTGGCGCACGTAATAATCGGCGTGATCCGTATGGCGGCGCAGATCCTCGCCCGAGGGCAAACAGGAGTAGATATTGCCCACACCCTCGTGGTCGCTGACGAAATAGATGCGTGTGCCGAGCCAGATTGGCGCGGCCAGGTTGCCCTTGAGCGTAATCAGTCGCCGCCAGTCCCCGTTGCCCGTCGGATCAACCCACAGGTCGCCGGTGAGTCCGCCGCGATAGCGCTTCCAGCGAGCCAGATCGGTGACGTTACGAGCAATCACCATGCCACCATCGGGGCCATAGCTGATGCTGAGGGCCGGGCCAGTGGGCAGCACATGCGGCTCTCCGTCGTTGTGCGACACAGCAAAAAGCTTGGGCATGGCCCCAAAGGGCTGTCCCGCCTCGCTAGAGAAAAGGATCTCATTGCCATCGGGCGACCAGCCGGCCACCTGAGTGCGAGCGGCTCCCAGGAAGGTGAGGCGGCGTGCGGGGCCACCGATGGCGGGCATCACATACACCTCGGGGCCGCCCTCGTCGCGCCCGGTAAAGGCCAGTAACTGGCCATCGGGCGAAAGAGCCGGGCGTAGCGCCTCGCCGGGGTTTGCGGTGAGCCGACGGGCCACGCCGCCCGACGCATTCACCGCCCATAAGTCGTCCTCACACACAAACACCACCGAGTCGGCACAGATGGTTGGAAAACGGTAGTACCCCTGGGTCATGATTCTGCTTTCTGATCACAAAAATAGCCGATAGCCGATAGCCGGACATCAGCAGCTTTTTTCATCGGGTGTTATGCGCGAATCGCATGGTTATCTATCGCAGTCTTCTCGAATCCCGTCATTGTAGCATTAGCTGTATCTTCACACGGATGAGATGGTATGTCTGCGCCATTGTAACGCGGAGCCTTACAATTCGTTATACAGAGGCACAAGTGTGCCCACATGGATCCTGCCACGCACGTACTTCAGCCTTACTGCGGCTCCATGAGCTATTATAAGAATAGAGAGAGAGAAAGAGCTTTATGAAAAATGTGGTAGAGGAGGAGCGCATGCGCGGTATCAATATCGCCGAGGTGCGGGACTGGGCACAGGAGGGTGCGGATCTCGCCCTGCACTATTTTAACAATGTGGCGCGGAAGCGCAAGGCCGACCACACCTGGGTGACTCAGGCCGATGTTGAGGTGGAACAGTTGCTGCGCGAGCGTATCACTGCGCGTTACCCCGATCACGGGATCATGGGTGAGGAGCAGGGGGTGGGTGCAATTGACCGTGAGTTTGTCTGGTCGCTCGACCCGATTGACGGTACGGGGGCATTTGTCTCTGGACTGCCGCTCTGGTGCGTCTCAATTGGCCTGATGCGTTGGGGGCAACCCTACCTGGGGGTGGTCTACCTGCCGATCCTCAGCGATTGCTACTGGGCCGATGCCGAGGGGCCAGCCTACCGCAATGACGAGGAGATTCACGTCCTCTCAGCCGAGACGATTGACGGTAATGATTGGATCGCGGTCTCATCATACGCCCACCGTACCTTCACGATCAGCTTCCCAGGGAAGGCCCGCTCGCTGAGCAGTGTGGCCACCGACCTGTGCTACGTGGCGCGAGGCAGTGCCCTCGGTGCCCTGCTGGGCCGGGCCAACCTGTGGGATATTGCAGCGGGGGTGGCGATCCTGCGCGCCGCCGGCGGCGAGATGCGTGGTCTGAGCGGTGCCGAGTTGGTGATGTCGGATCTCCTCGATGGTCGCAAGCTGCCCGAGCCGGTTATTGCAGCGGCCCCAACCATGATTGACACCCTGCGCGGGTATATCGTCCCCAAAGTGGTAGGGGTACTTGGTGGCTGAGGGCACACGTTCGCTGGCGCTCGTGGGGCTGAGTGGCACGGGCAAATCTACACTGGGGCGGGCTCTGGCTGCAGCGCTCGGCTGGCCTCTGCTCGATACGGATGCGCTGATCGTGGCTGCGCAGGGTCGTCCGGTGGCCGCGATCTTCGTCGATCTGGGCGAGGCACGCTTCCGCGATCTGGAGTCGCTCGCCCTGGCCGAGTCTCTGGCTGGCCCGCCGGCGGTGATCGCCACCGGCGGCGGGGTTGTCTTGCGCCCCGAGAACTGCACTCTGCTGCGCCAGCAGGCGACGGTGATCTGGCTTGATGCGCCCGACGAGGTGATCCTGTCGCGTTTGGCCGCTCACGACGAGGGTCGCCCATTGCTGGCTGATTCCCCTGCTTCCCGCCTGTCCGCCCTGCGCGCCGCCCGCACCGAGATCTACCGGGCGGTCGCCGATGTTGTGCTGGATACGTCCGACCTTAGCCCTCAGGAGTTGGTTGCAAGGGTGCTGCGTAATCTGCATCTGACACCTGACACCTAACACCTGACACCT
>JBAXMH010000074.1:0-19280 GCA_037134395.1 Chloroflexales bacterium | reverse complement strand
TCGGCAAGATCCTGAAGCATCTTCAATCCCGCCTCCGTCACCGTCTGCTGATCAACCTCGGCACGCACCCCGGCGGAGGCGGCCGCGATCTGGGCGGCACCGGCAATCCCGGCCAACTGACGGTCGTGCTGGCGCTGCTGCTGAACACGGACATCACCCCGCTCCGTGCGCCACTGCTCCAGTTTCTGCATCTGCTCCGTTACCATCTGGTCGTGACGGAGACTCAGCTCCAGCAGCGCCCGCTCATGCTCCTCACGACGCTCGGCCACCAGGCGGGATTGGGTGGCACGCTGCTCGGCAAGGTGCTGCTGCATCTCTGCGAGGGCCAGCACTTGGGAACCCTGGCGGTCCGCGAGAGCCAGGGCCGTCTCGCCCTCGGCGCGGGCCAGATCCTGCTGCGCATCCAGCAGCCGGATCTGCTGATCGGTGTGATGACTCTCGCCCTGGTACTGCTGAAGATTCTCCCAGGCGATCTGCAAGCGGCGCTGCTCAGCCTGCCACACCTGCTCATCGTGGGTAATCTCGGCGGTCTGGGCGCGGATCTGGGCCATGACAATATCCAGACGCGCAACCAGGGTCGCCTGCTGCACCTCGGCCTGCTGCGCGAGGAGGCGTTCGCGGGCCATCGCTGCCGTCTCGGCCATGCGGAGGCTATGCGTGCGCTCACTAATCGCCGCTTGGCTCTCTAACCCCTGGAGGTGAGCCGTATGGCGGGCGGCATCCACCCGTAAATCCTCGTGGATCTGGGCGGCGGCGACGGTCGCGGCAGTCGCCGCCTCAATCTGGCGCTCATCGCCCTGACGCTCCACCAACCGTGCGTTGAGAATCTCCAGGCCGGCCAGGGCCGGGTCCGTACGCAGGCGCTCGGTCACCGCCCGCGAGGGCGCGTCCATCCCGCCAACCGACCCCTCGACCCCGGTGAGCGCCGCGTGGCGATGCTGCTCGATATACCCGAGCAGGGCGGCGCGGGTCGCCGCCATCAGCGCGGCGAGCGGCTCGCGGTGGGCCGCAATCACCAGCGGGTCGGAGACGGCCACATCAACCAGCATCCAGAGTCGCACCCGCCACTTATCGGCGCTCCAGCCCTCAACCGGGCCAACCGGCACCTGCTGGCGACGGGCATCAACCCACTGCACCAGAATGGCACCGGGATGACCCCAGATCCAGTAACTCCCCGGCGTATAGATCTTCTGTTCGCCCCCCGGCAGATGGGCCACCGCCCAGGCTCCCGGCGGCACCACAAGCTGGGCGGCCATCCCCAACCCTGTGCGCGGCACACTCTGCGCAGCGGTGGCCAAGCCGGTCACAAAGCGCGGCAACGGGAGGGTGTGCGCCATCTGCTCCGCATCAACCTCACCGCGCGCCGCCGCAATCCCGTCCACGATAGCACCCTCGACCGCACCCTTCACCATCGTCTGAATCTGGCTCATTGAGGTTCTCCGTTCGTGTGATTGGCTACCGCTCGTCCACTAAAGCGCACAATACCGCGCCGCCCGCCGAGAGCCTCCCAGGCCAGGGCGTCGGCCAATCGGTTCAGTTCACGCGGGATGGAGACCAGTTCGATCTGACCGGCCCCAAAGGTGGCAAGCAGCGTGTGGGCCTGAGCGTAGAGCGGCGCGAGTGACGGCGCACGCACGGCGGCACGTCCACAGAGCTGATCAACCACGACCCGACTATCGGTGAGGCAGCGGGCCGAGGCTCCAGGAAAATCGTGCTGGAGCAGGGTCAGCCCGGCAATCAGCGCCTGATACTCGGCCTCGTTACAGGTGGCAGCTGGGGCGCACGCACCGTGGATGCGCAGTACCTCGCCGCGTGCGCTCCGCACCACGATCCCCAGACCCGCGACACCGCGCGCCGGGAAGCCCGGTGTGCCATCCACCTGGAGCAGCAGCCGGTCGGTGGTGGGCATTACCGCGCCAGAGTGAGCGCCAGGGTCGCGAAGATCCCGGCGAGCAGAAACAGGGTTGACGCGATGCACCCGGAGAAGATCCGCCGGGGTGAAATCTGCGATAGGCGCAGGCGGGATCTCCCCGCCGTCAGGACGCTTGTCCCGAGCCCGACGCAGCAGACCGCGCAGGTAATCACGCACCATAGCATTGCATCCTCCTCACGTCACTGTCCCGGCGCCACACGCGCCGTGTATGTACGGAGAATAGCAAACAAGGGCGTCACATATGTGCATGGCGGACGGGAAAAGTACCAAAGACAAGGTTTCAGGGGTGAGGTTTCAGGTTTCAGGTTGAGCGCATCAAGATGCCACATTCTGGCTTGAACGGTAAAGTATCTGCGAACCTTGCCAAACGCCAAGAAGAGAGATCGCAGGAGAGCAGAAGACGTGCATGCGCAGGGAGTACACCAAAACTCGCCATGTCACGCAGAGCGAAGCGAAGCGTTCCGGCGATGATGATGCGCGCCGGGACGCTTCGCTTCGCTCTGCGTGACATGGGTGACAGGGTGCCTGAGACGAAAATAGTCGATAGCCGATAGCCGACAGTCGGGCACCAGCGGCTATTTTCATCGTGGCGGTATGCGCCCCGCACATGAACATCTTTTGCTCTATTGTGGATGATAGAGCAATCCTCTTGGACTCATAAAGGAGGAGTCAAATCTTTAGTCGGCTAAAGCCTTGACTCCTCCTTCACAACCGGAATAGGACTGCTGTATGGTTATCGCTGTATTATTGGCAACCACACGGAATAGGGCGACGGTATCACGGGCGTGGACGACGGTATCACGGGCGTGGACGAAGGCACAACGGGCGTGGACGTAGGTGCAACGGGCGTGGACGTAGGTGCAACGGGCGTGGACGTAGGTGCAACGGGCGTGGACGTAGGCGCAACGGGCGTGGACGTAGGCGCAACGGGCGTGGACGTAGGCGCAACGGGCGTGGACGTAGGCGCAACGGGCATAGGCGACGGTGTCACCGTGATTCCGTTGCTCATCTGAAGATCATAGCCCGTGCCACACCCCACCGTGTTGGGATTCCAGTTTCGCACGCGCACGTAGTATGTTCCTGTGGCGGGTGCGTTCCAGACGATCTCGGATGCGATACTGTCCGTTGTATCATCGTTAGATTGAAGGATGGTTGTGCCATCGCTGGCATACAGATCGAGCATCGTATCGGCGCTGAGGCCCAAGTTCATGGTACGAATAGTGTAGGACGTCCCGGCGGTGGCCGGGAACTGCACCCAATCCTGATCGCCCTGGCTCGTGAAGTTGTGATGCTGGCTCTGGCCGAAGGTGATCGCCTTCGCCTGCGCCGCGCTCGTATCGCCCTCGAAGGCATCGGGGCTGGCCTGACAAACGGTAATATCGGAGACAAGATTGTTGCCCGGGTTGGTGTCGAGGGTTACGCCCATCGCATCAACCTGCACCGCCAGAGTTGCTGTCACTTCACTGGCGGCTGCCATCATCCCCTGTCCGGCGAGCGCGGCGGTGCCAGCGGTGGCCACGTTCGGGATGGTGGTGATCAATGTGGCCGTCGCTCCCGGTGCCAGCGGCGTATTCACCCAGAGGTTGACGCTGTTCTTCACATCCCCCGGCCCGGTCGGCGTATAGTTCTTCGCCAGATTGGTCACCGACTGATTAATCCCGGCGGCAAGCCCCTGATTGATGATCGTCGCCTCAACCTGGATGGCCCCATCGTCACGTTGGAAGGTTCGCACCGACTGGATGGTTAGGTCGGATTGTCCCAGATCTCCGCTATTGCCCAGCTGGCGTGATTGCGCATTCCCAACCGCAACCGAGGGAGCCACCGCGACCTTGGCATAGGGGAAGGAGGTGCGGGCAATGGTGGAAATCCGCACGCCGTCAATTCGGCCCACCAGCGGCGCATCAACCAGGTTGTTACGCCCAATAAAGACCGTGTCGGTGCTGCTATACGTGTTGAGGACGCGCCCCGCCTGCTGCGTTGAGTCAACCACCGACCCGTTAATCCAAAGCTGGAAGGCCGCACCATCGTAGGTCATCGCGACGTGATACCAGATCCCCGTTTGGAGCGTCGCGTTGTACCAGAGATTGCGCTCGGCTGTCTGTCCGTCCGATGTGATCAGCCAGAGCTGCGCCTGAAAATGGCCATTGACAATCGTGAGACGCCAGCGCACATCGCGGTCATTGGCTTTCGAGACAATACCGTGCCACTCTTGCGGCAGCGTATCAAGCCAAACCCACGCCTCGGCGGTTAACTGATCGCTGGTCGTGACACTATTCCCGATGCGACCCCACTCGCTGCCGCTGAGATGTGCGCCCTGCCCAATCTGGCCGTATGCCTGACTCCGCACGGGGTCACTGCTCCAGACCGCCGTATTTCCACGCCCGCTGAGATCAAGGGGACTCCCGCTCGTTTCTTCAAATTGATACGAGGCAACAGTGTTCGCATCAACAGCGGGTACGTAGATGTTGGCGAGGTTGACGCTGGGCGCACTCGCGCTCGGGTTGCCGTAGTAAAGCTGGTAATTCTGCGCATTCCCGCCACCAGGGATGTCGGCCTGTGCCACAAACGCCAGATCAATGGCCGTTGGGCTGAAGGTGATCAGGTGCCGCTCCAGAGTGATTTGGTCGTTGAGGATTACCCGCACATCGGCACCCGTGGGCAGCGATTTGCTGTAGATGTCGGCGGCATCGGCACCTTCGATATGCACTTTGATGGTATAGCCGCTCGGAACCGGGATGGCGGGCAGAAGGTTATTCACCGTCAGGCCGCGTTTGTAGCCCCACGTCTGATCCCACCACACCTGCTGCGGGCGTTTCGTGGGGTCTATCCTGACACACTGCTCGGCTTGAGCGGGATACGAACTCACCATACCGGCAATATCGTGGGCGCGGCTACGGAAGCAGTATGCCTGTCCCGGCTTGCCCGTAAAAATGGCCGATGACCATGCATAGCCGGTGAGCCAATCCTGCCAGGGGCCGGCCGGTTGCGGGAAGACCTGAATATCGTAGGACTGCACACCCGATTTTCCGGCATCGCTGCCGACCCAGGAGATAGGTACCTGCGTATCGTAGGCTGGGCTCGGACTCACCGGACTGATCTGCACCGTCGGCGCAGTTTGGTCAATCCCCACCCAACGCAGAATCTTGTTGCCCTGATCGACTTGTTCATTTATCTCACCCGTCTCGCCCATGTCGTTAATCGCGATGACTTCCCATGTTAGTTTGGGGTAGTCCTGATTAAAGGTGTAGGTAAACGTCGTCCCCGTCAGCGTCGTATTGATCACGGGGTTGGTCGTTGATGTATTCCCCGCACCGACCTGTAGGCGGTAACTGGTGGCGCGCATCGCTGCCTGCCAGGAAAACGTTATGGTGCGGCTGTTCGACCAGAAGCCAAACGATGGGCTGATCTGGTAGGGATGGCTGGGTACGATATGCGGCACCGTAAAGGTCTTCTCAACGAAGATATTCCCCGCGTTGCTCGCCGAGCGAATTCGTACCCGGTGCGGCCCCTCGGCATATTCACGCATATCCCAGATCATCCCGCCAGTCTTGGCTGGGCACGGGTCAGCGTCGGTGATCTGCTTCCACACCCCGCTGTCGCTGCCGTCATTGGCCGTATTGACGAATGAGGTGACGCCGGGGCTGTTCCCGCCTTGCGTGCAGACCATTAGGCTGGTGGTGTAGGGATGATCGGCGGGGAAGACAAAATCAAACTGCGTGATGTTCGCGAGGCTGGAGAGAATGGTGAAATGACGAACCTCATCGCTCCAGTCACTCTCCAAACCACGGCTATCCTTCACCTTCACCCGCCATTGGAAACCATTCTCCGCTAAACCCGTCGGCGTCACGCAGTTGCTGGTTGACCAACCACTATTCCAAAGCTGCGCACTCTGGAAAATGTCGAAGTAATAGCCCGCGATGCTGTCACCGTCAGGGTCGCCATGTTCCTGGGCGCACAGCTGTGGGGCTGATCCGACACTGACAGCCCAGTCGTTCGGTCCGACCAAAGTGGGCTTGTTGGGCGCACGATTATTCTGGTAAACCGTGAAGCGGATAGGAATCTGCGGGCCAACCCATCCGCCGTTGGCCCACACCTGCCAGACGCTCGCGAAGGTTTTAAGGTCGCTCGGCGCGGTAAAGGGGTGTTCGGCGTAAGTACGGAAGGTGTAGGTTCCTCCCGTGCTAACCGTGCCAACCACGCCAATATGATCAAAGTTGCTGTAATCGGTGCCCGAATTCAGGCGCAGCATATCGCCCCGCGCCGCATCGAGCATGCCTTGTGTCACGCGCACCGTGACCTCAACCGGGAACTGCTGACCGGGAGTGACATTCGCGGGGACAGTCACAGTCACGAGTTCCACGTTAACCGCGTTTCCGGGCTGCGGGTTAGGGTTACCGGGCTGAGGCGGCGGCTGGGGCTGGGTACCGGGCACCTGGAGTTTAAAGAAGATCCGATCACCAAAAGAGGTACCCTGGGCATTACGCAGTTGCCACGAACCCTGGTACGTGCCTGCACTGAGCGTCGAGGGGATTGTCCAGTTCATACTCAGATCGGCAGTGTTCCCGGGAGTAGTGGTGGGAACTCCAATCAGCTCAGGCGCACCGAGCGCATTCCCGCCCACAAAAGCCAGCGTATAACCGCTGCCCCATGTCGTCCCACCCGCATTCTTCACCCGCCACGTCTTGGTGACGCCCTGCCCAGGGGCAACCACGCTGCCGTCGGGCAGGGTCAGGTCACTGACGAAGGAGGCGGAGTCGAGGGCGGGAATGGGTTGTGGAGAGGAAATACAATCAGCAGGATTTGCACATACTGGTTCGTTTGTTGATACAACACGCTTTCCCGCGTGATTTTGGCCACTATCATAATTAATACCATCCAATTGATAGTTTCCAGTGAAAGGGATAGGAGTACGTGAATCGCTTGCACATCCTCCACTCTGAGGAGAATGCCAGATACCCATATGGATATGTGGCCCATATGTATAGTTGGCTAAGCGACCAAAAGCAGTGCCACGAGACAGGTGACCTCCGATAGCAAAGCCCGGTACTGTTATTTCAATATGCGCTAGTGACATACATAGTCGTTGACCATTATCGTCACTGCTGATTTCGAAAATATGGAAGTCTTTAGAATTTGAAGGCATCCCATAGCCAACTCCGCTCCAAATCAGCTTGATATCGGTAGGCGCGAGTACTGGATCTCCAGCATTGCATCCAGAATCTGGACACACATCAAGTGCGTACATATCTCCCCCGCTGTGAGACCAATCAGGTCCATATCCTTTCATGATTTTGCCGGATCCAGACCTAAAAGCGTGTTTTATGGGCATAAAGTTCGTAAGACCAGGGATAAATGTTCGTTTCGTACTATTTGTATCAAACGGTTCTGACGTTTGCGCCAACAGCGGCGGCGCATAGCTTGTCAGCAACACCATCGTGGCACAGAACAGGCTTACGAGGCGGAAGAGGCGGGCAGATGACTGGTGGAGCATACAAAACCTCCTACACTCTGGTTGACAATGATCACGAGACACATGCGTCATCAGAATGTAGGATAGCAAACTAGGGCGTCACAAATGTGCATGGGGAACGCAACCCTCACTTCCCAGTCACCTCTCCCGCTTTGCGTCTTCGCGCCTTTGCGTCACATGCGCGTATGGTTTGACGCAAAGGCGCAAAGGCGCAAAGGCGCAAAGAATGTTGATTCATTCCGCCGTTCAGCGCAGCCCAGACCCATGCAGCACGCCGTCGGCCCAGACTGCATCATCGCCAGTCAGGGGCGGATCCGCCTCGGCTCGATAGTCTAGGCGCAGGTCATAACCGCTGCGGTCGTAGAGCGCGTGCAGCAGGTGGCCCAGATCCACATCTGGCTCAACGTCGTTGGGCTGGAGCGGTAGCACAAAGCGGGGGATGGGTTGGCGGACGCCGAAGGGTAGCAGCAGCGCACGCGGGCGGCGGTTGCCCCGGCTGACCAAGATCCGATAATCGCTCTGGCCGGCCCAGCCCGACATCGGCATCGGCTCACCGGCCCGCAGCAGGTCAATCTCGACGAGGTGGGTGAACGAGGCGAGTACCGAGTGGCGCTTCCGCAGGTAGAGGCCGCGCCCCTCGCCGGTGCGCTTGTTGGTGGGTGAGAGGATCTCAACCAGGGTGATGACCTCGCCGGTGGCAGACCGCACCTCCAGGTAGGTTTCGCGAATCTGGTCGGGCATATCAACCACGACCATCACGCCGCCCGATTCGGCGAGTTCGGGGGCGGGCGCAGATGCACTGCGGGCCGAACCGACCACCGCCACATCAGCGCGCCCGGCGAGCATCAGGTCGCCCGGCTCAACCGTATAGGTACGCTCCTCAATCGAGACATAGTAGCGTGGGCGCAGACGCGGGGCGAGGTCATCGGCCAGCGTGACGATCATGCGGTTGTGGAGATCCGGCCAGATGGCGGGCTGCTCCAGATAGGGATCCATCCCCGGAAATGGTGTTGGCATACAGTTCCTCCCATCTTGATTGGGGGTAGTGTCGCACGCCTGGGCGATCTTATGATGAAAATAGCGGCTGGTGTTCGGCTATCGGCTATGGGAAATCGCGATAAAAATGGCCACGGGTGTCCGACTATCGGCTATCGGTTATCGGTTATCGGCTATGTTCACCTCAGCGCAGGTGCCGCGCCGCCTCGCGCACTGCCTGGAGGTTGACCACCTCCGCGACCTCGTAGCGGGTCGGGATGGAGTCGGCCACCGGGCGCACGTTGAGCATAGCGGGGAAACCACCGCATCGCCCGTGTAGTTCAGCAATCAGGGCCAGGGCTAACGGGGCTAGAGCCGGTGGATTGAGGATGAGCGGCGTCGTCTGCCAGTCCTCGGGACTGAGCGCCGCAGCATCGGCCATGGCGCGGGCCACCTCGGCAATCGGACGGACGCGGTCGATCTGTGCGCCTACCTCGCGAACCTCGGGCGTTGCGCCACAGATCGCCGCCACCCGCGTCAGTTGCTCGGCAGGAATCGGGTGGCTGTAGTTCAGAAGAAGCAAAGATGTACTCATTTATAGCCTCACTTTCATCAATCGTGCCGGGGCATCGGGCACAAGAACGCCATACTCGTAGGGTCTGCGCACATACTGCATGGACACACCACACTCGCGGCAGACCAACACCGCGCCCGCGCTCATATGCTTGGTTCCACTTGTAATGTCTACGATCACCTGATCAAGATCTTGCCCCGCCAGGGTCAGCGCTTCCACCACCGCATCATAGGCGCTGGACAGATCGTAGGCATCGGACAGAGGCAGTTGCGTCACCTGAACGTGATCATTTCCGGGCTGCGTGCGCAGCCAGCGGGTGAGGTTCGAGGCTTTGTCACGCGCCTCCTGCGAGACAATCATCCAGAGCTGGCGCAGAGTGTGTTGTTTCAGGTGGTGGCTGATCGCGGCATATTCGGCGGCGTCCTCGCGTGTACTCACAAAGAGAACCAGTCCCGCGTAGCCCGTATCAAGCAGTTGGGCCGGGGTGACATCGGGGGCAACCCGCCGACGCCGCAGCCGGTACCAGAGCCACATGGCGGCCACAACTGCTAGCAGAGCTACAAGTGCACCCGTACTGACCGAGATCAGCCGCACGACCATCGCATCATCACGGGTCGGGGTGGTCAGTTCCATCACGAGGTCGTAGACCCCATTGCCCAGCACGGCCAGCACGACGGTACCCAGCAGGAAGAGGAAGGGCACGCCGGGGTCGGTGATCATACCAAAAATATCACTCACACGGCGACGATTCATCGGTAGACCTCAGCCATCTGGGCGATGCTTGAGGTGATCATCGTCACCAACTCCGGCGGCTCAAGGATCTGACAATGCTCGCGATAGCGCAGCAGGATCTGACGGGCCTGCCAGAGATCTGTGGCCCGTGCCGTCACCAGCGCGGATCCGTCGTCACGGAAGACCACCTCACTTTCAGGGAACCAAAGGGCAATATCGCGCTGGCGGGCCACCGGCGCGGCCAGTACATAGCGCAGTTCGTAGCGCGGGTGGTTGGGCCAGACCGGCGGCAGCATATCGGGCAAAATCTCCAGACTCCCCTCGACCATACGGTCGAGCCGATAGAGGACATAGCTGCGGATAAGGTCGGGGATTCCGCAGGCCAAACAATACGCCTCCAGGTAGGTATGTCCATCACGGAAAATCAGCTCGTAGGGAGCCACGCGGTGCTGCACCACAGCATCGCCCTGGGCATAGCTCGAACGATAGGCAAAACGCAATTCCTGACGGCGCAACGCACGGGTAATCAGATCGAGGGTTCGTTCGGCGGCAGCCCGCGTAGGCTGCGGCTCATCAAGGCGCACGCTGCGCGGGTGACGGCGCAGGAGCGTTCGGCGATCCGCAGGCAGCAAGGCCACAATACGGTCGAGCAGCGCATCAACCTGGCCCGCATTGGGCAAGGCACTCTCGCCAAAAGTGCTGATCAAAAACGCCAGCGCCTCCAGGTCACGCTCGGGCATATCGAGCAAAGCCAGACGGCCAAGGTCGTTCAGGGCGTAGCAGCGATCCGAACCAAGGTCAATCGTACAATCGAACTCATCACGCAGAGCGGCCATATCGTGGCGCAGAGCCGCCCGCGCATCAGCGGGGTAGATGTCTTCGACATCATCGCTCGTGTTGAAAAAGGCACGAGTATCCGCGATCAGGGTGGATGCATCGGCGGCCCCGCGCACCAGCCGCCGGACGAGAAAGAGGCGGCGGTGGAAGGTTCGCCAGGAATCGCGCTTGGATCCGCCACGACGGGGGTTTTGGTCTATCATAGGGATTTTCTTACGTCAGTTCGACGAACGTGAAGGTGCGCTCCCACTCCTGGCGATCCGTGCCGCTTACGGCGAAGAAGCGGTCGAACACCACGCTGACGAGATCAGCGAAGGCATTAAATTCAGCCTCCGTGATTGGCCGGAAGCCGTGAGCCAACACGCCTTTGTTCCGAATCTTGATCTGGTTGCGGATGTTGTTAAGATTGAGATCGGCCACGAGAGGGTCGCCTAGCGCCTCCAGGAGCATATAACCGCTGAAAAGACTGATAGACTCTACTTCACGTTGATGGTGCACCACCGTCGTTAATCCGCGTAAACCACGACTACTCCCAAAATAGCGCCGTTCCGTCCTGCGGAATACGTCCGGCAACGTAGGTTTAAGGCCGAGAACAGCACGATAATCGGGTGACTCGGTGAGGATTTCGTAGCATGCGAGGCGCTGCTGCGAGAGCAGTTCCAAACAACGATAGAGGAAGAGCGCGGCAATATCCAGTCGGCCTTGGTGCTTACGCCGCTGAGCATTACCATAGAGTGCGCCCAAGAGGGCAAGAGCGTCGGGCAGCGAGCGCAAGGTTTCCAGGGTCGCACTTTCCTGGGGAGAGAGTGTCGCAAAGATAGCAGCCAAGCGGGTTGCCGCATCAGTTTGACGGTGGAGTATTTTGTCATATGATTGCAGATCTAATAATGGTAATGGAATAGGTATGATAAGCGCACCCGTTTCAGATGCAACGCTAGTCATTTCACTCACACGGAGTGGCTCTGGGTCACATAAATGTAGGTCGAGCGATAACGAGTGAAGGAACAGTTCGGTGAATGACTTCACGGCATCCGACGGTTCAAAAGCGTCCCAGTGGGCATATGCCTCAGCGAGAGTCTTCATGGCTGTATAGCGAGCACCCTCGGGAAGGGGGACTTTGACCGCGAGTTCAGCGAAGATTCGCTTGGCACCGGCATAATCATGGGCATTAAAGAGGCCACGGGCATCGCGGGCCTTCAAGTCGCCGAAGACTACGTAGGGATCGGGCAGGTCGATCAGACGCTGTGAGCCAGGCACCACGTTATTATTCACGAACTTGCTGTTGACGTAGAGTGTTTGCAGGTTCAGCAGAGTGGCGGCCTTGGCGACCCCCACCGACATTGGTTTCTTGCCGGGAGTAACGTCGGTGAGGTAGCGACCACCTGTAGGCCAGAAGTCGATCACTTGGCGGATCGCCTGATAGATCGCTTTGGTATCATCAGGGTTGATGGGGGCGAGAATAGGTTCTATCGTAGGGCAAGTCACGTTCTTGGCAAGCAGTTCCTGCCGCAACTGGTCAATGAAGTCCTCGGTGCCCACGGTCAAAATGATGGCCAGACGTACTGGCTTACAAGCGGCCACGAGCATGGCGGCTGTGAGTACCTGTCCCGTTCCCATCGTAATCAGGCCATCCACCGATGCCTTGCCAACAATGAGGCTCACGTCGGCCACAAAATCCGGTGGCAGATCGAATGTGGTCATAGCTGTCTATCTCCTCCTACCGTAAGGGCGAATCATCGCCAGCGGATGGGTGCGGATGCTCCAAACGTATCAGGTGGCGATGCTTCGCCCCTACTCCTCGTGCGTGATAAAATAAGTAGAAACAAGGTTCGTAACTGCGTTACCGGCTCACCGAGGCATAGTATGAGCATTGAAACACCCAACCTGCCCGAGATCGTCACCCGCTCGCTTGACGCAACCTGGAGCTACCCGCGCTGGTCGCACCTGCCCGACGACGGCAACCGCTACGAGGTGATTGACGGAGTATTGTATATGACCACCGCTCCGAGCTACTTCCATCAGTGGATTATTCGCCAGATGGTACGTGCACTGTTAACCCAGATCGATGATGTCGGCATCGGACTGACCGCCTGGTCGCCGATTGGCCTGCTCATGCCGGGCTGCGACCCGGTGCAGCCCGATATTGTGGTGGTGCGTAGCGAAGATCGCGGCATCATCTATGACCGGCGGATCAACGGCGTGCCCGCACTGATTGTGGAAGTGCTATCCCCCTCAAACGCCGAGAAGGATACCGAGATCAAGCGCGGAGCCTACGCACGGGCCGGTCTACCCGAATACTGGATCGTGCGCCCCGCCGAGCGGGACGTGATCGTGTTGAGCCAACCTGACCCGGCCAGCGGGCTGTTCCTCCATTCGATCACTGTCCCGCCAGACGGCAGACTGCACGCAGCGACCCTGGTGTTTCAGGCTGAAATCGCCAGCTTCTTCGCCGGGTCGCCAGACGAGACGCTGTAGGAGGACGACACCATGAGCACAGACATTCTCCCGGTTGCCGGACTGGTCACCCACCTCACCCCACCGTCTGGCGGGCGCTGGCTGGTTGCCGACTACGAACACCTTCCCGACGACGGGCCGTGCTACGAACTGATGCATGGAGAACTACGGATGACCCCCGTGCCACATATCGGACATCAGACCGCAGTTGTGCGAATTGTCCATTATTTCTTCACCTCCATCTGAGGAGCAAGGGCACGGTCGCGTTTTCACCGCCCCGATTGATGTTGAACTGAGCTTCGACACCCTGGTGCAGCCCGACCTTGTCGTTGTGCTGAACAGCGGTGTGTCCATGATCACCGAGCAGCGCATCGTCGAGGTCGCCTCGCCCAGCACCGCCAGCTACGACCGGCGCGAGAAGCGCGACGCCTACGCGGCCACCGGGGTGCGCGAGTACTGGATCGCCGACCCGGCCAGCCGGACGACTGAACTGTTGACCCTGGACGGTAGCGCGTACCGCTCGGCGCACGTCTACCGGGGACAGGCTGTACTGCCCAGCACGGTCATCGTCGGCGGGGACGTGGCGACGGAGCGGTTGTTGGGGTAGGGAGATTTTGCTACAGAAAGACACAGAAAGACACAGAAAAGCGGAAAAATCATCTCTGTAGGTTTCAGTGCCTTTCTGTGGCGACAAGAACAGAAGTCTCGTTGTCGTCCTAATCGATCAGCTTGATAATCTCTGCCGTACCATCGCTATGGAGTTGAATAATGGCACGATTATTCATGGCAGGCTTACGCCCTAGTGCTGCGGCGTTGTAGCGTGCGCGGCGGGGAAGTATCCGCCCGCCTTGCGGTTGCATCGCAGCGTCAGTTTTGCCGATTCCGCCCAAACGCACCTCACATTGGGTCGCGTTGCTCTGTTGCTCCGTCGGCGGATCAGCGGCTGGTGGATCCGTAGAATCGTGTGTCGGATGTTCTCGCAACACTTGCACCGGCGTTGGCAGCACAGGCCGACTGCTGTATTCGTTGATGACAGGAATACTCCGTCTGTTCTCAAGTTGCTTATTACGAGGTTGCTGCCTACGTGCGGCGGGTATCACATCTTCAATCCTAGTAGCGTTGCGTTCGATCTCCATGTAGCGGGTGGTATGGACAAGCGGCCCCGGCCACGTCAGCAAGGCAAGCAAACACTTGATGCGGAGGGTTCCGTCTAGGCTCTTTGCCGTCTCACGACTCTCGTTCAGCACATGCTGCTCGAACGCGCTGACATAAGCATCCTGAGTAGCCACATCTAGCGAATCCTCTCCATCCGCCCAACCATCACCGGCAAACAGGCTGCCGTAGCGCACCGCCCGGTCGCTCACCTTAACGGTGTGCGTGATTGCCACTGCGCCCATGCCGAGCGGCTTGCCCATGCCCAGCGTCAGCCGGTAGCGTTTATCTGCGGCGAGGCGCAGCACCCAGAGCAGCGCACCAAGCTCCACGTCACTCAAATTCTCGAAGCGCACGTCGAAGCTAAATGAGACGCCGTCCTTCACCGGGCGGAAGCGCGTGTACTGCTTGGATGGCGTCTCAGTCATCTTCTCGTTCGTCTCGCTGACCGACTTAGCACTAACATTGCCTTTGTGCCAGTAGAGCTTGTGTCCACGCAGAGTGGTCTGCCCCGGCGTGCTGTTATAGCCTCGGTTGGGATGGTTGGCATTTGTCTGCACGAGGTAGTGCTGATACGTCGTCGGCTTGGGACTGCCCAGGATCTGTGGTGTGATTGGATCATTACTCAACCACACCCCATTTTTCGCCCCCCTGAAACGTCCGTCACCAACAAACACCCGTCCGGCGAGGGTTTGAGAAACGCCCTCGACCTTCTGCTCCTCGTCCCGCACGAAGCCGAAGATCGCCTCGGCGATGTCGATCTTTGCCGGAGTGCGGTGCGTTTCAGGCACAAAGTTGAACGGCGCAGTGCCGTAAGGCAGTCGAAAGAGCTGCGCACGGCCAAAGAAGCGCACACTGCCATCAGCATTCAGTAGAAAGAAGACGGGCTCGCCATCGCGCAATAGCCCATTGTCTCGCCGTGCGCCGCGCCGGGGTTCATCTTTTACAAACGCACCCTCTTGCCACTGCGTGATCTGATCCTCGCCCTCGAAGCGGCGGATCATGTCTTGGTCGATCTGATGGATCGGGGATGCACTGGCCGGAGGGTTGTGCAGAAACACAAACTCTAGGTGCTTGTTCTGCATGTGGCCGGTGATTACCAACGTTCCTTCTTGGGCGTTGGGTATCTGTCCAGCGGTAAAACTGGCCTGCCGAACGCCGCGAAAACGCAGGTAGAGATCATGGTGACGCACCCTACCGTTTTGGCGTTGCTCCTCAAAGAAATAGTCCTGCTCCGTTGGGTCAGCATTAACATAGATTGTTTGGTGCTGGTACTTCCAATTAGGGACTTTTCCAGCCCCTGGCTTGACAACCATCAATGGTTCATGCGGAGTGAGCGCCGGAATGGCCGCGATCCCACGTACATTCGCTGCATCGTGATCAATCCGGGTGTAGTCACACTCCTCAATCACATAGCTCACACCGCGCTGGCGCAAAAAGCCGCTGTGGACACGAGTACGATGGCAGGGTGCTAAAGGATTAGGTGCATGGCGTACCAGACCACAGTTCTCGACAAAGAGTGGCTGGTACTGTTGTCGATCACCCACCGAGCGATAGAAAAGCTGGCGATCCATCACCCGATCCATCTTCCCGTAGCTGGCAATTTCTACCAGTGTCCGCAGCATCCCACGCAGACTGCTGCCGGGAATTACCGGCATACTTGGGTCGCCGTGATGAAAGAACTGCGCCCTCAGTTTCTTCTGCTCATCGTTCAGATCATCGCCGTGGTGAAAGAACTGCGCCCTCAGCGGTTTTTGCTCATCACTCAGTTCGTGGAACGCCTTATCGCCATTGAGCGCATAATCCTCCGGCGCGTAGCCACAGCGCACATACAGCGGCGAGGCCGTCGTGAGCGTGCAGACGATCCGCCCGGTGTGGCGCTTTAGATGGTAGACACTCTGATCAATCGGCTCCTGCGATTCCGCAGGCACCACATGCTCGGGCAGCGGAACGAAGTTGTAGGGAGCGTATGCCTCGCGATCTGCTGGCACATTCACGATCTGTGTAGGAAGGGGCATCATTTCACCTCCTCTTTCGGGGCTTGCAGTCCAACTAAGCGGCTATCAACGATGCGGGCGATACCGGTGTCATCCTCGCTAATGTAATGGCGCACCAGCAGGGCGGCGCGGCGTTTATCAGTGGGCGCGACAGTGATCGGTGGGGTGTGGATAATGCCCTGCGCACCCTCGATCATCTCACTGAAACCATCGTTGCTTTGCCCAATGCGTGTACCCCACAGCATGTGCTTCTCATCAAGGCACTCTACAGAAACGCCAGCGTCATCACGCCGGAGTCGCGCTTGCCAGCCCTGCGGCCCTTGCCACACACGCAACTCGCCCGCAGGGCCGAAGAGCCGCGCCTGCTGGAGGGTTTTCCAGTCAAGGGTTAGCCCCTCTGGGCCGAGGGCCGTACAGGAGAGGTGGAGCGTCCCATCACGCAACTCGCCCCAGATCACGCCATTGTCGGCGTGGGCCAGCAACCAGCGCAGATCGTAATTGCGTGCCTGCTCGCTAAACCAGTTGTGCGCGGCGGTATCGGTTGTGATCGAGATGGTGGGGCCAACCAAACTGGTAGTAATTTGGATGTTACTGGGCATACGACCCCTCCTTCGCCAAGGTGCCGACATACGACTCGAGCCGAGTGCGAGCCTCGTCCGGCAGTTGCAGGCGGTTCGACTCAGTCCCCTCCACCTTGATTTCCCATTCCTTGCCCTCATCACAGATCTTGGCGGAGGTGCCGCGCAGCCGTCCACGCCCGATACTTGTTGTCCCGCCTAGGGGTAGATCGCTAGTCCAGAGATCTTTGAGCAGGAGCATGAGCAGCCCTTTCTCTGCATCCTTCGGGGCGCACAGCGTGAGGGTCAGCGTCACTGTGCCACCAACATGAGGTGCCTCGCCAAACAATGCGGTGTCGAAAGCGCCGCCGGTGAAGCGATCAATGCTCACGCGGTTTTGTACTAATGCTTTGCCCGCATTAATCCGTGCCTCGTGGACGATTAGATGGCTGGCGGTGGGGTTCTTTGGGTCGTGCTGCATATCTTTGCCGAACATTCCTTCTAGGAACGTATCGTGCTTTGGGTGTCCAATGGCGCTAAGAATGCGCCCAGCCCGCGCCCGCAGTGCGCCAGCCAAACTCGTCCCCGAGATAATTGGATGCTTCTCTCCATCGCGCAGGTGGGCAACATCGGGCTGATTGCCACTGTTCGTTAATGGCTCCTCAGAGCGGATGAGCAGCGGACTCTCCAGGGCAAAGGTTGCACGGATCGTAAAGCGCTTGCGCTGATCTTTTTGCTGCGATCCGGCCCCAGGCACCTTCTCAGCCTTTTGGGGTTGGATCTGTTCTGATGTAAGTGCATAGCCCCAAGCAGAGTGATCAGCGGCAAGCCATGCCAACAGATCGCTGCGCGACTCGCGTAAACGGTGGGTGGTGGTCGTCCATTCACTAACTGAGCAGCGTCCAAAACCGCGTGTCTTCCGTGCGCCGATGGGAATCTCGCCCTGCGCCAGTCCGTGCAACGCTAGGAACAGAGCCGCTTTAAGCTTCTCGGCTTTAGCTTTATCATCCGGCAATAGCAACTCGAAGCGTAGCGGAAAGATCGTACCGGGGGGCAATAGCTCAATATCGAACTTGAAGTTATCCTTGGCAGTACGAGTCACGGGGTCAATCCGCACTCCATCGCGTACCTCTGATGTGATTGGCTGGCCCAACGCATCATCGACAATCAGCGGGCTCTGTTCGCCCTCATCGCCGTGCTTGCCCTCATCGTCGCCCTTGGTCGCCCCAAAGAGTAAGGCCGCCGCACCAGACTTCAGTTCAGCGCCGAAGTCGCCCCGCTCATAGGCCCGCAGGTAGCTCCGCAGCGCCCCGGCGATGGACGTACCCGGCAACAGCGGGCGACCCTCGCTCGCGTCTTTCAGCAGTGCCATGTCTACGGTTTCGCCGGGTTCACCGCTACCCAAATGTGCGGGCGTTTCTAACTTTAAGTTACCAGTGACAACTAAGCGAACCGCGATCTGGCGGGTGTCGTTCCATGTACTCATTCACTCCCCCCTTTTACGCACGCGCGCCGCTGCCGCCAGGGTCTCATTGATCAGCCGCAGCGTGACGCTCCGAGTCAGCGCCAGGTCGGGGTTGACCGGCACTGGCACATCTGCGATTGTCGGCCATTGGGTCACGGGTAACTGTAGCGTAGCCCAGACATCGTGCGTGGGCGGATTGGACAACAACCCATTCAGCCACTCCCACAGCGAAGTATTGGCGATCCGTGCGCGCTCGAACTGACCTTTGCCTGCGGCTTTAATGTCGGCCAGACCATCGCGTACAATCGCTATATTGCCGGTAGGCATCGCCCGACGTAGCAGCACTCGTACCCGTCCAAGCTGGCTGTTGGCTGGCATATTCTTCGCCAGTTCAGGTTTGCCTTTAACCTGATCCTGCACAAAGATGGCGATCTGCTGATCAATCTGGCGCATCAGCAGGCGGTGAGCCATAACCTGTGCGGTGGCACTTCCCACAGCGGTAAGTGATAAATCTTCGTCGGAGGCGCTATATTTATCGGCCTCAGATCGGGTTAGTTCCACTTCCGTAAGCCAGTTAAAGACAACGCGCCCAAAGCCCTCGGCGCGGCGCTCGCCGATGCCCTGCTGCTCCAGCCGACGCACCGCATTCGCGTCAAGTGACTGTGCAGGCGTGAAGACAATCGTGCTCCCAGTCGCCAGGGCATAGCTCTGCGTCAATGGCAGCCGCCATGTACGATTGAAGCCGCCGTGCGGTACAACGGCGCTAAAGGAGTGGTTGTCGTCAAGCGTTACTTGGATACCAAGGTGTGCACTGAGGGTGGCGGCATCTAGGACAAGCACCGGCTGACCCTCGGGGCCGCGCAGAATCGTATCGCTAAGCAGGGTTAGCGTTGCCGGAACCCCCGCCGCAAGCGCGGGGTACGCACCACCGATTTCGCGCCAGTTGTCATGGCCCGTTGTTCCCGGTTCGATCCGCACCTTGCCGTAATTAGCACTGCGCGAACGTCCCAACCATGCGGGGCCGGACAGCAGTTTGTCAAACATCACCTCATCTGCGTCATGATTGAGCAGAATGACCCCGCCAAACCATTGCCCAGCAGCCAGCGCATCATATTGAAAGACCGCACCCTTTGC
>JBAXMH010000073.1:0-19578 GCA_037134395.1 Chloroflexales bacterium | reverse complement strand
CGCTCCGTTTCAAGGCTGCGTAGACGGCGGGCCTGCCACGCCCGCAGGAGCCATGAGCCGACGGCAAGAATTGCTGCTACCGCAACCAGGATTAGCACTCGCTCAAACATATCAGACCACCCTACGATTCGCGAACAACACCCGACTATCGGCTATCGGCTATCGGCTATTCCTACGCCGTCACCTTCTCTGGAACCGCTGGAGCTGGAAGTAGACAAAACACCCGGCACAGAACCCGAAGACTAGGTTGATTGTCGCCAGAGCGATCACCACAATCACCAAGCTCCAGCCGATGACAGACTGCCCAACGAAGAGTGCAAGGACTCCGAGGGTCAGGACAGCACCGCCAAGTCCTTGGGCGAAGCGGTGCGGTGCCGGATCCTCAATCTGCACATCTGGCTTCAGCAGTCCGGCTGGCTTGAGCAAACGCAGGTAGATTTGTTGAAAGAGGGCAGCAGCAGGGGCTGCTGTGCCGATGAGCATCACCGCTGCCACCAGAGCCGCCAGCCAGGGCTGCCCAAACACAAACCCTATCGCTAGCAGCCCCACAATGAACCCCTGGTTCACTCGCAACGCTGTCCGGTCAATCCTTTGTTCAGTGAGGCCAGCTCGCCCCACCGCAGGCAGAATATCCTGTGACATTGCATATCCCTTCTCGTCGTGCTTTTCTGATGCTTGCAACAGGGATTCTACTGTGATCTCAGCATAAAGTCAAGTTCTTATGTGAAAAAGTGAAGAATACCTTCTGTGGCAGAATCTCCCCTAACAGCACGTTGTCATGCTTCTATCACCCTCTTGTCAGCTATTTGCAAAATATATGATATAATCCTTCGCGGTCACCTCGATGTGACCGTTCTACCACGTAACGTAGAAAATGGAGGAACGATTGAGGTCTACCCGCATTTCTTTGCGATGGCCGCGACCGGCCCTGATGCTCCTGGTAAGCATCCTGTTCATCTCCGCCGCCCCGACATACGCGGCAGGAATTGGTGGCTCGCAACAGCAAACCTCTGTCTCTGGTTCACTTGAATCCCATCATCTGCTCAACGTGGCAGATGAACATGCCGCCCCTGCCTCTACCGCTATCGCCTCCGACCCCTACGCCGTTGCACCGACGTTTCGGATTAAAGCCACTCGCCAGGGTATGATTGGTGGTCGTACCGCCAACGGTTTCATCATTCCGCCCCACGCTCGCTTCGTTTCCCTGCCATGCCGGTGCGTCACGTCCAGCAAGGGCGGTAACGAGTATAAGGTACGAATCACCTATCGTGGTCGCAGTGCCGTCGTCCCCGTCTACGATGTCGGCCCCTACAGCGCCCGCGACGATTACTGGAATACCACCCGCACTGGCTACCCTGACCTCGAACGTGGCTGGCCGATGGACCACGCCGCCTTCTACGAGGGCTATAACGGTGGGCAGGCCGATAAGGGCTACGTATCCCACCCGAGTGCGATGGATGTGGGCGATGGTACCTGGATTGATGATCTCGGCATTCAGAGCGGTCAGGCCGAGGTTGAAGTGACGATGCTCTGGATGGGCAGTGACCCTCTTGCCGGCCCACCCGCCCGCGACCCGAACCTTCCCGAGCAGATTGTGGACGAGCTAAGCGGCGATTTCTGGCACAGTAACCCACAGATCGGCTCCAGCACAATGGGCTGCGGCTATGGTCGCCATGCGTACCAAGCCAGAACCGTCAGCGACCCGACCCAGAGCGCACAGGTGGTACGCTGGCAGCCCAACCTACCCACGGCGGGAAACTACGACCTCTACGTCCATGTGCCGGTCTGTCCAAATAATCGCGAGATCACCACCGCCGCTCGCTACGTGATCCAGGATCGTGATGGTGCCGTCGAGGTGGCGCTGAATCAGGCTACCCAGACGGGCTGGGTTCCCCTTGGGCGCTTCCCCTTCAACGCAGGCAGCGATGGGTTCGTCCAGGTCGGCGATCTTGCCGGCGATGTGGGGAAGACCGTCTGGTTTGATCAAGCCAAGTGGGTGCCCGCCCCATAAAAACCTGCACACATAAACAGCACAAGGCCGCAGGCATCGCCTGCGGCCTTGTGCTACTCATCCCAACGCGGGCTAGTCCTCGCTCTTCTCCTGGATCACATAGAGCAACTCAAGCAGGATATTCTTCACGCTCTCGCGATCCGACGCCACGCACGGCAGCACCTTGATGTGCGGGGGCTGGCGTAGCGCCAGGCGCAGCTCGTCGGGCGACCAGGCGTTGGGCCTGTCTTGCTTATTCGCCGCGATCACATAAGCCGTGTCGCGATAAGAGACGAAGAAGTCAATGATCCGGTTCGTCTCGCGGAACGTCTCTGGGCGAGTGCTATCAACCAGGATAACCAGGCCGAGCATACCCTCCGAGAGGATCTCCCACATAAAGTCGAACCGTTTCTGACCGGGGGTGCCGAACAGGTGCAGCACCAAATCATCGGCGATGGCGATACGGCCAAAATCCATCGCCACCGTCGTCTCTTTTTTGATCATCTTGGTATCATCGGTCGCACGTCGCTCGGTTGAGACAACCTCGATCTCGCTGATAGCCTTAATGAACTCGGTCTTGCCCGCGTTCACCGCCCCACTGATGACCATTTTTACCGTCTGCACACCAGCCCTCCGCTACGTCCGCTACGGTGCTGTACTCTGGCCGAGCAACATCGGCTACATCCCACGGATACGATTGATGATGCGGTTCACCAGGCTCTTCTTTACCCTTGGCGGCTCCGCTACCTGCGCCCCGCGTGCCCCAGCCACCGGCCGTGGCCTCTTCATCACATCCACCAAGCCTGCCGTCAGAAAACCGTACACAATACGACAGACATCAAAGTCGCTGAGGCCCGTCTTCTGGGCAATCTCTGCGAGGCTATCTTTCCCATTGATCCGGGCGAAGATCCGCCACTCCTCAGGTGCCAGCTTCACGCCCTTGGCCTTCTCGCCCGGCTGATCGACGAACTTCACGATCATATCGGTCGAGGCGATCCGATCCTTGATCCGTCCCCACTCGTCAATTCGCCGCACGCCCTCCATAATGAGGTTCTCAACCGAGACGGGGGTGGGCATAGTGGGCGAATCAGCGGGAGGCCGCTGGTTCTGCTCAAAGCGGAACTCGCCCTCGGGCCACGCAAACAGTCCATAGACCGACTCTTCGGTGTGGGTCATCAGCCCATTCTGGAGTTGATCGCGCTCAACAATCTGCTGGTCAATAATGACCTGCGTGAGCGTCGCTCCATTGCTGGTGGCGGACAGGGCCTGTCGAGCGGTGTTGAGCTGAGCCTGATTCATCAGGCCCAGACGCACAAGGAGATCGGCATCCTGATCTTCCGGCTTGCGCGAGGCTAAAACCAGTTTGCCCTTCTCGAAGAAGAGCAGTGCCGTCTCCTGCTCATGGGTCAGGTAGAGGCCCCCGGTTTTATAGCCACGGTCGACCAGATAGAGAAAATCGGAGAGGCCGAAGTCTCGGATATTGCCAACCAGGGCCATTGCGATCCCTCCACGGGGAGCTTCTCTGCGAATTACGAGGGGTGGAACTGCGGGCGTGACACCGAATGTCTGGCGGCTACACCCTTTCGGATCTCTGATTCCTACGTCGCCAGGGCCAAGTCGTGTTCGGGCGCCGCTACCGCCGGTGCAACTACCCCATCCGCCGCGAGCACCGGCACCAGGGCGGCGATAGCGGCTGCGATCATGGCGTCGTCGGGTTCGCGGGTGGTGAGGTACTGAGTGGCCAGGGTGGGCCTCAGCAGCCGACGCACCCAGGGCCGGTAGTAGTTCGCCGAGGCGAACCGCAGGAACTCCAGCGCAACAGCGGCCACCAGCGGGATCATCACGATGCGGGCACCGATCCGCTGCCAGAGCGGCAAGCCGCTGACCGCGAGAAAGATCACGAAGCCGATCATTGCCGTGATCACCAGAAAACTGGTGCCGCAGCGTGGGTGGATGCGGGTGAAGCTGCGTACCGACTCGACGGTGAGCGGGGCACCGGCCTCATAGGCATTGATTGCCTTATGCTCGGCACCGTGGTAGCCGAAGACGCGCTGGATGTCGCGCAGGCGACTGATGGCGTAGATGTATCCAACGACCAGAGAGAGGTTCAGCCCGCCCTCGATGGCTTCGCGGAGCAGTACGGGTGCCCCCATACGGCTAGCCATATTCGCAATCAGCGATGGCAGCACCACAAAGATGCCGATGCCAATCACCAAAGCTACTGCAAATATTGTGCTTTGAACGAGGGGCGATAACTCACTTGCATCATCGTCAATCGCCACGCTTGCCGAGAAATCGAGAGCTTGCTTGCCAATAGAGAGTGCCTCACGAAGCCCCACCAGCCCACGGATGATCGGGAGCCGCATCCACCCTGGCCGCGCTGTTGCCGCGACCAGAATGTGTTTCAGCGCCAGCTCACCATTGGGACGATGAACCGCGACTGTGGCTTGGTGCCGGCCGCGCATCATCACCCCTTCAAGGACGGCCTGACCGCCGTACGCAAATGTCTGTTCGTCCATGGAACCTACGTGTGAAGCAGAGAGGCTGTCGCTGGCATGTAGTGCCGATAGCGACAGCCGACATACGCTGCTATCATACCACGTTCGGGGGCGTTACGACAATAGTTAACATGCGTGGAATGCGCTAGGATCTGCGAAACGATCCAGGCGACAACCTAGTTATTCTGGTCGCTGCGAGCCTGCTCGGGTACGTTGCGGCGGGCAAGGGTAATGGCGGCGGCACGCACCCCGGTGACGAGGCTAGAGATACGGATGACCGGCGAGACCACTCGCTCGGCCATAAATGCGGTGGTCTGCGTGGCCGTGCTGGTGCTATCGCGGACGTTGTTCGCGAGGCTGCGGGTGCTGTCAAGAACCTCGTTAAGCTTGACCATCGCCTCGTCCACTTTGGGGATGACGTTCGTCTTTGCAATCTTATTGAGCTGGTTCACCACGTAGAGGATAGCAACAAGGATAGCAATCATGAGGATCGCGCTGATCAACTGAAATACCGATACAATCACGAGAAAAATATCGCGAGTGCCTGCACGAAACTCCTCCGGGGCAAATGCCGAGCCCACGACAAAGGCGATCAGAAGAACAGTGAGCGCTCCAATGCCTATCCCTATCCACTTAAACAATGTTTCGCTCCTCTGCGTGCAGCGGCGCGGCGATCCTGCCGAAAACACTGTCTCGCACTCTGGGGGGTGGTTGAGGGCCGTACAATCGTGCCGATTATATCATACCCGTAGACGTGAGACAAAAATAAGCAGAACCCAGGCCAGCAAAACGGACTCAAGGACGGGTACGCCAGCAGGGTTGGGAAGGTTGAGGGGGAAGTGAATGTTGAGGCCGTAGGCGATCAGGCAGCCGACGACGGCGACGAGCCAGAAGATCGGTAGTTGACGCCAGCGACGACCCAGCAAGACGTGGGCCAAGGCAGCGCAGGCGGTGGCGATCAGCAGCAGCAGGAGGGTTGCCGGAGCGAGATTATTCATGGTCACCTGGCCGTGCAATCGTCCCGCCACCAATAACGCGGTCGTCATCGTAGAATACGGCGGCCTGTCCGGGGCTAATCGCTCGTAGCGGCTCGCCTAGTCGCACGATCAGCCTCCCGGCGTCGCCGGGAGTCACCTCGGCAGGAACAGTGGTGCCGTGGGCGCGCACCTGTACACGGCAGGTGAAGGGCGCACTCGGCCAGATCTCGGCCACGAAACTGGCCCGCTCAACCACAAATCTATCGCGGATCACCGCTGTGGCCGGGCCAACCACCAGGGCGTTGCGTGCGGTATCCAGGGCGGTCACGAAGAGCGGCTCGGGGCCATTCAGTCCCAGCCCGCGCCGCTGGCCCACGGTATAGAGCGGCAACCCATGATGTCGGCCCAGTTCACGCCCCTGCTGATCAACAATCGGGCCGGGCACCAGGCTCTCGGGTAATTCCTCGCGCAAAAGGCTACGGTAGTCGCCCCCCGGCACAAAACAAATATCCTGGCTTTCGGGGCGGTTGGCGCTCTCGAGTCCACGTGCGGAGGCCATCGCCCGCACCTCAGCCTTGCGGTACCCGCCAACCGGGAAGATCAGCCGGGACAGTTCCTTCTGCTGGAGCATGTAGAGCAGGTAGGACTGGTCTTTTTCGGGGTCGGCGGCGCGGTGGAGATGGGGGATGGGGGATGGGGGATGGGGGGTGGGCGGTACACCGCCCATCTCCCATCCCCCATCCCCCATCCCCCGTATCTGTGCATAATGCCCGGTGGCGACGTACTCGTAGCCAAGCTGGGTGGCGCGGGTGAGCAGGGCGCGAAACTTGATCTCGCGGTTGCACTCCATGCACGGATTGGGCGTATAGCCCTGAGCGTAGGCATGGATAAAGTGATCAATCACGTAGCGGCGGAACTCGCGCTGGTAGTTGAGGACGTAGTAGGGCACGCCGAGTCGGGCACAGACCCGGCGGGCGATCTCGGTCATCTCCAGCGAGCAGCAGAGGCTCTCGGAGAGGCGCTCGTCATCACCTTCCCAAAGGTGCAGGGTTATGCCGATCACCTCGTGGCCCTGCTCCACGAGCAGGGCGGCTGCCAATGAGCTATCTACTCCGCCGCTCATCGCGACAATGATCTTTGCCATGCCCACATTATACGCAAAGACAAGGTTTCAGGTGCCAGGTTTCAGGTTTAGGGAAGGGAAATTTTTAAGTATCCCAGGATCATGTCACGCTGAGTACCCAGTGGCCCGCCGGGCCACTGGGTACTCAGCGTGACAGGGTTATTTTTGCTTTATTGCCAACTATCTAAATTATTTCCAGGTACAGTGGCAACGCGCACGCGGGTGGCACCAGCGGCGTACAGGGCGTTGGCGATCTGGCTATGGCCGCCGGGGGGGGCCAGGGCGATCATCACGCCACCCCAGCCAGCACCAGAGAGCTTGGCCCCCAGGGCTCCAGCCGCACGGGCCTCGCCGACGAGGTACTCAAGGTCGGGCGAGGAGACCCCGATCTGGGCGAGGAGTCGTTGGTTCTCGTCGAGGATGCCGCCGAGGGCGACACGATTTCCGACGGCCAGAGCGTCACGCGCCCGCAGCACCAATTCGCCCACGGCGTCGAACAAATCTTCGTAGGTGGATGGATCGGCCTGCCAGTGTTCGCGCACGGCGCCCACGGGTAAATGGGTGGCGCTGCGCACGCCAGTGTCGCCGATTACCAGAGTGAGGGATGTGCCGATAGCAACTGGCGTGATCAGGGGCGGTTCAGGCGGGCAACGCTGGAACCAGATCGCCTGCTCGTAGGCGATCACCGTGTTATCAATGCCGCTGGGCGTCCCGTGGTAGCGTCCCTCGCTGGCGTACACCAGGGCCGAAACCTCGGCGGGCGGCAGTTCACGCCCGACATAGACGGCCAGAGCGCGTACCAGGGCCGCACCAATCGCTGCGCCGCTGCCCATCCCCCCGGCAATCGGGATGTCCGAGCGCAGGGTGAGAGTGAGGTCGGGCACAGGAGCCTTAAGGTAGGACAAGGCGGCCGCAGCCAGTTCGTTCAGCGGATTCTGCGGATCGTCGGCGAAATTCCAGTCGGCACCTAGGTCGGGGGCCACAAAGCGCAGCCCCGCCCCCGGCGCTGCTGGCTGCACCTCGGCGTAGGCCCGCAGGTTGCTGAGAGGCAGAGCGATAGCCGGACGGTTGTAGACCACGGCGTGTTCACCGCAGAGGATAAGCTTGGCAGGGGCGGAAGTTTGGATCATAGACAGGTTTCGGGTGACAGGTTTCGGGTGGCAGGTTTCGGGTGACAGGTTTCGGGTTTCAGACAATATGTATCAGAAGCTGTCTGAAAAGTCACCGCCCCCTCCCAACCTCCCCCCGATGGGGGGAGGAGTCGACTCCCTCCCCCATCGGGGGAGGGCTGGGGAGGGGGAATTGCGGGATATGTAACCTTTTCAGACAGCTTCTCAGAACGCCATACAATTACGATATGGTACCACGCCTCAGGGGTTATGGTATTATCTGTGGCGGTCCCGCTATAATTCAGTAATAAGGTTTTTAGCACGATGCAGCTTTCGAAGTGGCACTACTACGCCCGCTCGATCCCGCTGATGCTGCGGGGGATCAGCAACTGGATGAGCATTCCCCCGGCTCTGGCGACGGGGCGCGGTCGGGTGGTGCGTCTGGGCGACATGGTCTTCTGCTACCGCGATGCGATGGATGTCTGGACGATTAAAGAGACCTGTCTGGACGACCATTATCGCTTAGCCGGGCGGCGTGTGCGCGATGGCGGGGTCGTCATTGATATTGGAGCGGGCCTGGGCGACTTTGCGATTGCGG
The DNA here is from genome assembly GCA_037134395.1 of Chloroflexales bacterium. Taxonomy (GTDB): domain Bacteria; phylum Chloroflexota; class Chloroflexia; order Chloroflexales; family Chloroflexaceae; genus Oscillochloris. The sequence goes on along the minus strand of JBAXMH010000073.1, from coordinate 11,283 downwards.
CGGCGCGGCGGCACCCGCAGGCACGCGTGCTGGCCTTCGAGCCGTTCCCGGCGTCGGCGGATCTCTGTCGGCGCAATGTGCGGCTGAACCGCACGGCCAATGTTCAGGTGATTGAGGCGGCGGTGGGTCAGGGGAATGGGGCAATTGGACTCGACATCAGTTCCCCGGAATCGGTACAGTACAGTACGGCGAGTGGGGCGGCGCGGCAGAGTACGCTACAGGTGAAGATCCAGAGTCTCGCCGAGGTTTTTGCTGAATACGCGATTACGCGCTGCGATCTGTTGAAACTCGACTGCGAGGGCGCGGAGTTTGAGATCCTGCTGACGCTGGATCGCGCCATCCTCAACCGGATTGACAGCATCAGCCTGGAGTACCACGACGGTGTGACGGCAGCGGGACACCGTGAGCTTGAGATCGCCCTGGCGAGTGCGGGGTTTGTGGTGACCCGCGTGGACAACCCGGTTCACGCCAGCCTGGGATACATTCACGCCGACCGAAATATCGTGTAAGACAAATGTTCGTATATACTTTACAGTTCTCCCCCCCCTAGCCCCCCCGCAAGCGGGGGGGACAACGCATTGGTTCCCCCCCGCTTGCGGGGGGGCTAGGGGGGGAAAGTATGCCAAGAGTGTAAAGTAAACTCGGCCCCTCTGAAACCATGTCTAAGGTGAGTGTGGAGCCTTTCCTTTTATTAGCAATGTCAGGGTCATTGATCTGTGCAGGCACAACGAACGCTAAGCAGTCGGCATCTCGCGTGGATCTTCAAGGGTGCCTTCATCCTCCTCTTCATCTATTTTCTGACGCGCGCCAACCTTCACACCATTCTGGAGAGCCTGTTTGCGGCGGCCCCGGGGCCGCTGATCCTGTCGTTGCTCATCCTGCCGCCCTTTGTGTGGGCCAAATCGGTGCGCTGGGGCGTGATCCTGCGCGGCATGGGCGTGCGCCCGCCGTCGGATTGGCGGCTGAGCATTTATTACACGATTGGCCTCTTTCTGGGCGGGGTGACGCCGGGCCAGTTCGGTGACATCGCTAAGGGCTGGTACCTCCAGACCGACGATGTGCCGCTCCAGACGGCGATGACCAGCGTGGTGGTGGATCGTGTCTGCGACATGCTGATCATGGCTCTGCTGGGTATGGCCGCCCTGACCGACTATATCGGCCTGGTCTCGCCCGAGTTACTGCTAGGCGCGCAGGTGGGGACAGTTGCCCTGGCCCTGGGTTCAGGATTGCTGATCTCGGAGCGCTTCCGCTGTTGGCTGGCTCAGATCGCCGATAGCGGGCCGCTGCGTCGGCTGCGCCTTGGACGGTTGCTCAGCTTCCAGTTCTCGTTGATCAGCGGGTCGCTGCCGCTGCTACTGGCCTACACGCTGCTCTCTATCGGGCTAAACCTGCTGCGCGGCTGGCTGCTGTTTGTGGCTCTGGGCCTCACTATCCCACTCTTCTCGGTATTCGCGGTGATCACCCTGATCGCAATCTTCCAGGTGTTGCCGGTGAGCATCGCCGGGTTCGGAGTGCGCGAGGCTCTGCTGGTGATCACACTTCAGCATTACCAGTATCCTATTGAGAGTGCGCTTTCGCTCTCGCTGCTGCTGCTGCTCTTGAACATTCAGCAGATCGTCGTTGGCTTCCTTGTCTCGCTCTTCTTTCCCGTCAGGGCGGAGAAACCCTAAATGTATTCCACCGATACTCCCGACTTTCTGCGGGCCTACCTGCAAGAACTGCCGTTGCACCGGGCAATTGTGCGAGCCTTGGAGGCCCGGCTCTACCGCATGTATGCCGGTCATCTGCGCGAACCCATCCTCGATGTCGGCTCGGGCGATGGCTCGTTCGCCCAGGTGGTGCTGCCGCAGGCCAAAATTTATGGGATTGACCCGCTCCGCGCCGATACACGTGAGGCGGTATCGCGTCAGTGCTACTCGGGTCTGAGCGTGGCCAGCGGCGCGGCGATCCCCTTCTGCGACGAGGCATTCTCCAGCGTGATCTGCAACTGCGTGCTGGAGCATGTGGTGCCGCTGCGCGAGACGCTGGCCGAGATCAGCCGGGTTACGTCACGCGGCGGTATGTTTATCACCACGGTAGTGACGGATCGCTTTTCGGAGGCCCTGCTTGGCCACCAAATCCTGGATCGGGTGGGGCTGCCGGGCAGCATCTACAGCGACTGGCTGAACCGCAAGGCCAACCACCACAACCTGTTCTCGCGGGAGGGCTGGGCCGAAGCGATGGATCGGGTAGGTTTTGATGTGATCGAGCAGGTGCCCTATCTGGGCGGGCGCACCATGCAGATCTTTGACTTTGGCCATTACTGGGCACTGCCGAACCTCGCATCGCACCGGATGACCGGGCGCTGGCATCTGTCCGACACGCTTAACAGCAACCGGATCTGGGAACAGGCGCTGCGTGAGGCATACGATCTGGCGGTGGATGATGCGGGGACCTGCCTCTTCTTGCTCTGCCGGAAGCGGTAGTTTTTTATGGATGCGGGCGGCTATGCCACCCGCGCTCATGTAGTAGGGTGAGGTGTTGTGGAGAGCCAATCGCCGCCCGCTCGCACACGTGGGCCGCGCCGCACAGCGGCTGTCTGGGCCATTCTGATCGGCATCCTGCTGGTTGGTGCCTATTTTCGCACCCTGAGCCTGACCACATGGGATAGCGGCACCGGACAGCATCCCGACGAGCGGTTCTTCACAGATGTGGCCGCGAATGTGCGCCTCCCCGCGAGCCTGAGCGAGTTGTATGATTCGGCGCGATCCCCGCTGAACCCGCGCAGTTACTCCTCGTACCCGATGTTTGTCTACGGGCCGTTTCCGATCTACACGACCCGCCTGGTTGCGGCGGCCCTGACGCCGAATGATGCGCTGCCCGAGCAGGTGCGGAGCATCGCTGGCGCGCCGAGGATAGGGGCAGACCCGAGTGCCCCCAGCGAGTATCGCACCGACGTCGGCCCGCCGGTGGAGAATCCCGAGCGGGCGCTGCCGAAAATCGCGTCGCTGATCACATTTTTCAACCCCGACGGCGTAAACCTGACCAGCTACGGCGAGATCGTGAAGGTCGGGCGGTCGCTGGCGATGCTGTTTGATCTTGGGTCAATCTTGATCCTCTTTCTGATCGCCCGACGCCTCTTCGATGTGCGGGTGGGACTACTCTCTGCGGCGCTCTCGGCCCTGGCGGTGATGCAGATCCAGCAGAGCCACTTCTTTGTTGATCCGATCTTCTCAACTTTTTTTGTCCTGCTGGCGCTCTACTGGGCGGTACGGGTGGCCCAGGGCGGCGGGGTGGGCAGCTACGCAGCTCTGGGCGTGAGCATCGGCGCGGCGATGTCCAACCGGATCACGCTGTCTACCCTGGGGTTGGTGGCGGTGGTGGCGGCGGGGTTGGCGGCACTGCGCTGGACACAGGAGGCAGGAGGCAGGAGGCAGGAGGCAGGAGGCAGGGGGGCGGTCTTCCTCGACCGCTTCCTGACACGCGAGTTGCCGCTGCTGGTGTTGGCGGGAACACTGACCCTGCTGGCCTTCCGCACCATGTCGCCCGACTCGTTCAGCGGCTCATTGCCAACCTCGCCGGAGGTGGCGGGGACGCGCATCCTCGACCTCGGTATGTTTCGGAGCAAGGGCTTCTTCGACTTTCGGCCTGATCCACGCTTTATTGCCAACTTGGGTACCGTGCGCAGCCTGGTGAGCGGCGAAACCGATTTCCCGCCGGGGCAGCAGTGGGTTGGCCGGTCGGCCTATACTTTCCCCTGGGTGAACATGCTCTGGGGGATGGGGCCAGCCCTGGGGATCGCGGCATGGGCCGGGTGGCTGATCTTTGCGATTGGGAATTTCAGATTTCAGATTGCCGATTGGCGACTGCGCGTGTTCGGCAATCCCCAATCCCCAATCCCCAATCCCCAATCCCCAATCCCCAATCCCCAATCCCTAGCGGCGTGGGTGCTGTTTGTCTGGGTCGGGTTCTACTTCGGCTGGCAGGGGGCGCAGTTCGCGATCACGATGCGCTACCTGCTGCCGATCTACGGTGCGCTGATCATTTTTGCGGCCTGGCTGCTGGTGCGGATGTGGGACTGGGGGCGGGAGGCGGGGAGCAGGAGGCGGGGAGCAGGAGGCGGGGAGCAGGAGGCGGGGAGCAGGAGGCGGGCAGGGGCCAGGGCACTTGGTCGCTGGTCACTGGTTCTCGTCCTTCTGACCACGTTGGGATGGGCCTACGCCTTTTCGCGGATCTACACGCAGCCGCACTCGCGGGTAATCGCGGCACGCTGGCTGGCGGATCACGCCACGCCGGGCGCACGGGTGATAGCAGAAATCTGGGACGACCCGCTGCCCCTCCAGACGACGGCAGCAAGCTGGGGCGGTACCTATTTCGGGATCAGTTCGCCGCCCTACGCCGAGGACGACCAGCGTAAGTATGTTGGAACCTATAACCAGGATGGCGTGTATGAAGAGGGCATGCTCGATCAGCTCGACCAGGCCGACTATATCGCCCTGACCAGCAACCGGGTTTATGCGAGTACGGCCCGCCTGCGTATGCGCTACCCGGCGCTGATGAACTACTACGGCAGCCTGTTTAACGGCGACCTGGGGTTCAAGCTGGTGGCGGAGGTAACCTCGTACCCAAATATTCTGGGTGTGCAGATCCCCGACCAGGGAGCCGAGGAGGCGTTCACTGTCTATGATCACCCACGGGTGCTGATCTTCCAAAAAACTCCGAGCTACACCCGGAAACACGCCGAGGATCTGATCACGGCGCACGTGAACTGGGATGAGGTATACAAGTCACCGCTGATTGTGGCTAACCTGAACCCGACCGCGCTGCGGCTGACGGCGAGCCAGTGGCCGCGCTATACGGCAGGCGGCACCTGGACAAGCCTCTACCCCGGCGGTCTGATCGCCGCCCTAGCCCCGCTCTCCTGGGTGCTGGTGCTGGAACTGCTCGGTCTGGCCACCTTCGCGCTGCTCTTCAGGGTACTGCCGGGTCTGCCGGATCGCGGCTTCAGTCTGGCAAAAACGGTGGGATTGCTGGTGGTAGCCTACCTGGCATGGTTGCTGGGCAGCCTGGGTAACGATACCGGCGTGCCGGGTATGGCCGGCAGTTCGGGCGTCACTCATCTGCCGCTGCTGCCGCTGCCCTTTACGCCGGGGACGCTCTGGCTCTGCGCCGCGCCGCTGCTGGCGGGTGGAGCCTTCGCGGCCTGGCGGGTACGTGACGATCTGCGGGAGTTCTGGCGGGTGCGGCGAACGGCCCTGCTCAGCGCCGAGGCGGTGTTCCTGAGCTTTCTGCTGCTCGGCCTACTGCTGCGCTGGCTCAATCCGGATCTCTGGCACCCTGGGCGCGGCGGCGAAAAGCCAATGGACTTCGCCTACCTCAACGCCGTGCTGAAGAGCGCAGCCTTCCCACCCTACGACCCCTGGCACGCCGGGGGATACATTAACTACTACTACTTCGGCTTTGTATTCGTCGGGGCGCTCATTCACCTCAGCGGCGTAGACCCGAGTGTGGGCTATAACCTAGCGGTGGCTACGCTCTTTGGCCTGACGGCCCTGGGTGCGTGGGGGGCGGTGTATAACCTGGGGGCAGGGGGCAGGGGGTCGGGGGTCGGGGGTCGGGGGTCGGGGGAGCAAGATGCAGGGGAGCATGAGGCTGGGAGTGAGGATGAAGGCACAGATTTGCTATCTGGCCTCCTACACGCGAGCGCAGCGAGCGACCAACTCCCATCCCCCATCCCCCATCCCCCATCCCCCGTCTCTCGCCTCCCACTCATCTCCGCAGCCCTGGCCCCCATCCTGCTGCTGCTGCTGGGAAACTTGGCCCAAGCGATCTGGTACCTCAGCGGCTACGCCGCCGAGCAACTGCCAAAAGGTCGGCCCGAGTGGGCCTTCTGGGACGCCACGCGGATCGTGGCCGGTACGGTGAACGAGTTCCCCTTCTTCACCTTCCTCTTCGCCGACCTGCACGCGCACATGATCGTGATGCCCCTGAGCCTGGCGCTGCTGGGGCTGGGGGTAGCAGTGGTTAGGGGATGGGGGATAGGGGATAGGGGCTGGGGACGGCTGATTCCCCATCTTATGCTCATGGCCCTGCTGGCCGGGGCGATCCGTACGACGAATACCTGGGATTACCCGACTTTTGTGGGGCTGACGGCGCTGACGGTGGCCTGGGCGACGTTCCGGACGCAGCGGCGATCTCTGTTCGGATCGGCGGTTGCCGCTATCCTGTTCCCGCTGGCCTTCATCCTGGTCGGCAATCTGCTCTTCTCCCCGTTCACCGCCCATTTCGCCACCGAGTCCTCGGGGCTGCAATTGCTTAGCGACGGCAGTGCGCCAGGGTTCGTGGGTTCAATCCTCCAAGCCCAGCGCACATCGCTCTGGGAGGCGATCCAGCTCTACGGGCTATGGCTCTTTGTGGCGGCTGCCGCCGGGTTGCTGCTGGTGCGTCGCTTAACCGGGCCGCTCAGCGCGGCGGTGATGGCCGGCGCTCTCGTCCTGCTCACCTTCATAGGTATTCAGCGCGGCTGGTCGGCCCTCACCCTGACTCTGCCGATGCTGGTTATGGGCGTGTGGCTGCTCTGGCAGACCCGCCGCCTACCAATGATCTCGCAGGTGCCGATTCTCTGGGCGGTTGCGGCGCTCGGCCTGGTTGCGATGGTTGATCTGGTGGTGGTAAAGGGCGACGTGGGCCGTATGAACACGGTCTTCAAGTTCGGCCTGCACGCATGGACGCTGTTCGCGCTGAGCGCGGCAGTGGCGATTCCACGGGTGTGGAATTCAAACCCTCACCCCCGCCTCGCTTCGCTCGGCTCCCCCTCTCCCGGAGGGAGAGGGGGCTGGGGGGTGAGGGCGATCTGGCTGCTGAGAATCCCCCTGGTACTGCTCATCGCCGCCGCCCTGGTCTATCCGATCACCGCAACCCCGGCGCGGCTGGCGGATCGCTGGAACCTGAACGCGCCGCATACGCTTGATGGTGCGGCCTTCATGACCACGATCACCGAGGCCCGCAACGGCCAGGGTAACTCGCTGGATGAGGATGCGGCGGCGATCTCCTGGCTTCAGCAGAATGTGCAAGGCACGCCGGTGATTCTGGAGGCGCACTTGCCCTCCTACCAGTGGGCCGGACGGATTGCGTCCTTCACCGGGCTGCCCACGATTCTGGGCTGGGAGTGGCATCAAGTCCAGCAGCGCAGCGTGGTCGGTGCCGGTTCGGTGATCGCCGCCCGTCAGGCGACGGTGGCCAGGATCTACAATACGCCTGATCCGCAGCAGGCACTCGATGATTTGCACCGTTACGCGGTGGAATATCTCTACGTTGGCGGGCAGGAGCGGAGTACCTACGACCCGACGGGCCTAGCGAAGTTCGATGGCATGATCCGGCACGGCGATCTCTCCGTGGCCTTCCAACAGGGCCAGACGACGATCTATCGGGTGACGCAGCCTGGTCAGCCGCAGATGCTCACCAGCGATGTGCCGCTGATTCCGCCGACGACCAACACATCGCCGCCGCTGCTGTTGCGCACGCCGGTGAACAAACTACCTGCCGTGGGCGGCTACGCCTGGAACAATCTGGCCCGCGATAACTCGTGGGCGGCGACGATATTCTGGCTGCTGGCGATCTACGGCCTGGCCGCCCTGGGTCTGCCAGTGGCCCGGCTCGTCTTCGGGCGCACCGCCGACGGCGGCACGTCCTGGGCCAAGATCATCGGCCTGCTCATGCTGGGCTACGCTGTCTGGTTGCCCACCAGCCTCGGCCTGTGGCGCTACGACGCCTGGGGGCTTGCGGGCGGATTGATCGTGGTCGTGACGATCAACACAATTGTTCTGATTACTGCGGAGAAGCATGAGGCGGACACTTCCCTTCTGGGATCTCCCCTCCTGCGTCTGTACCTAGGTCTGCGCGCACTTTTCTCGTCCCTGCGCCATCGCGCCGTCAGTATCAGCGAACTCGTCTTCCTGGGCGGGTTCACCGCCATGACTCTGGTGCGGGCCATGAACCCCGATCTCTGGCACCCGATATGGGGTGGCGAAAAGCCGATGGAGTTTGGCTTCCTCAACGCCATTCTGCGCAGCCCGGTGATGCCGCCCTACGATCCGTTCTACAGCGACGGCTACATTAACTACTACTACTACGGGCTCTATCTGGTATCGCTGCCGATCAAGATCACCGGGATCGCCCCCGCGATGGGCTTTAACCTCGCGGTGGCCACGATGTTCGGGCTGACGCTGGCGGGTGCCTACGCGGTAGTAACCCGCATCACCGGCAGATCGCGCTACGGACTCGTGGGCGCGGCCCTGGTAGGACTCGCCGGTAACGTCACGGCGGTCATCGCCACCGGCTGGTCACGCGGGCTACCGGCGCTGGTTCAGGCCCTGAAGGATGGCGGACTCACCGACCTGGGGACGCGCCTGGGCGACTGGTATATCGGGCCGAGCCGCGTCATCCCCAACACGATCAACGAATTTCCCTTCTTCACCTTCCTCTTCGCCGACCTACACCCGCACATGATCGCCATGCCGATTGGCCTGCTGGTGGTGGGGCTGGCGTATGAAGTAGGGGTGCAGCGGCGAGCTACGCTCGCTGCCGCACCCCTACTAGGGTTGGCTCTGGGGGCGCTGGCGGTAACCAATTCGTGGGACTTCCCGACCTACGCCCTGTTGAGCGGGATGGCGATTGTGGGCGCGGCTTGGCGGGCGCGAGCGGGTATCGGGCGGCTGGCCGGGGCCGCAGGGCTGGCGGCGGGGATCGCGCTGGGCGGACTGGCTCTCTACGCGCCATTCTTCGACCGTTACTTTGCCTTTGTGCGCGGGATCGGCACGGTGCCGCAGGCCGGAGGCACAAGCATCCCCACCTACTTGCTGGTCTTTGGGGTGCCAGTGGCGCTCTTGATACCGGCGGTTATCGGGGCTTCCTGGCGCGCACTGCCGCGCCCCGCAGCGGCTACCCTTGGTCGCGGGATCATCGCGACTCTGACCATCATCACGCTTATTACCGCAGTGATGCTGCCAAACCTGGGCCTGCGGGTGGCTCTGGCAATCCTGCTCCTGTTGGCCGGAGCGGTCATGCTGCGCCGGAAGATCGGCCCGGCGGTATGGTTCACCCTGCTGCTGGCCTGGGTTGCCTGGGCGGTCTCCCTCGGCGTCGAGTTCGTCTACATCCGCGATCACCTCGATGGCAGCGACTGGTTCCGCATGAACACCGTCTTCAAGTTCGGCCTCCAGGCGTGGGTGCTGCTGGGTCTGGCGGCTGCCGCCAGCCTGCCGACCAGCCTGCGCGCCCTGCGCCGCAACGGCGGGATGGTGGCCCAGGCACTCGGGCTGGTCGCCCTGGCGGGCCTGCTGCTACTGGCCGCCGCCTACCCCCTGATCGCCACGCCTTCGCGGCTGGCGAACCGCTTCGATGTGCAAACCGGGCCAACCCTGGATGGTCTGGCGTTTATGGGACAGACCAGCTTCGACTACGATTGTGCGTCCTACGGCGGATGTCAGCCGGGAGTCGAGCAGGTGACGGTAGATCTGCGCGGTGACGCGGCGGCGATCACCTGGCTGAACCGCGAGATCAGCGGCACCCCGATTGTTGTCCAGTCCGACCTGTGGTTCTACCGGGCCTACGGCATCCGCATCGCCGCAAATACCGGCCTGCCCACGGTGATCAGCGCCCTGCACGAGAACGAGCAGCGCGACCCCACTATGACCGGGGTGCGCGACTCTGATCTCGCCAACTTCTACACCTCATCCGACATAGACACGGCATTACACTTCCTGGCAAAGTATCAGGTAAACTACATCTACGTGGGTGGAGTAGAACACGCCTTCTATCCGGCTGAGGGTCTAGCCAAGTTCACCGCCTTGGAAGCTAACTATCTGAGCCGGGTCTACGATCAGCATCAGGTGCAGATCTACCAGGTACACGGCGTGCCTCAGAGCTACGCAATCTCCCAGCCAGCGCGCCCGCCGACCGATCCGGCACATCCCAACCTACCGCCCGGCGCCATCACCGCTGATCTCCAGCCACTTGAGCAGGCGGTAGCGAACCACCCAACCAACGCGCCCAACGCCTTCGGCCTCGCCGACCGCTACCGGGCGATGGGTCGCCTCGACGACGCCATCCGCGTCCTGACTCCGGCTGCACGGGCGAACCCCGGCGATATTGGGCTGCACCACCTGCTCGGCGATACTCTCGCGGATGCCGGACGCTTTGACGAGGCCGAGCAAGCGTATATGGATGCGGCGACGGCTGATCCGACTGCCGGGAACTGGAACAAGCTCGGCGCCGCCCTGCTCACCTGGGGCCGATTGGATAAGGCCGAAATTGCCCTCGATCAAGCCCTGGCCGCGAACCCGGTTATGCCCGACACGCACTACAACCTGGGCCGACTCTTCGTGCAGCGCAGCGAACGCGAGCGGGCCACGGCTGAACTTCAGCAATACCTGCGGCTTGCGCCCAATGGCCCCTGGGCGGCTGACGCTGCCAAGATCCTGAAAGATCTTGCGCCATAAAGAATCTTCCGCCCCTCACCCCCGGCCCCTCTCCCACACGGGGAGAGGGGAGTTCAACTCCCTCCCTCTCCCCGTGTGGGAGAGGGAGGGCTGGGGAGGGTGAGGGCGTTTCCGCCGAGAGGCATAGACAATGGCATCTCAGATTCTTATCTGGTGGCTGATCGCCCAGGTGCTTGGGCTGGTCGGTTTGTCCCTAGCCAGCCTCGTCTTTGGCAGCCTGCCCGATGGCGGCTACCCTTTCGCCAAAGCCCTGGGCCTGCTGCTTACCGGCTACCTGGCATGGCTTATGGCGATGCTTGGCCTGGGCGGGTTGAGCGTGCCATTGCTGGTGATCAGTGCCCTAGCGACGGGCGGGCTTGGCCTGGTGGCCTGGCGCGGTACTCCCGCGCCCCGGCGACCGCTCCTGCCGCCCTGGCCCACCGCCCTCGGCTACGAACTGATCTTCCTGGCCGCGCTGCTTGCCTGCGTCTGGATGCGCGCCCACGACCCGACGCCGTGGAACACCGAGCGGCCTATGGATTTTGCCTTCTTCAACGCGATCCAGCGCAGCCTCATCTTCCCGCCCGGCGACCCCTGGCTCTCGGGCTTTAGCATTAACTACTACTACTTTGGCTACCTGCTCATGGCCGGTGTGGCCCAGATCAGCGGCCTCGCCCCTAGCGTAGCCTATAATCTCTCGCTCGCGCTGATCTTCGCGCTGACGGCATTGGGCGTGGCCGGGGTGGTGATGAACCTGATCACGCTGGCGGACGGGGGGCAGGAGGCAGGAGGCAGGAGGCAGGAGGCAGGAGGCAGGAGGCAGGAG
>JBAXMH010000072.1:0-19700 GCA_037134395.1 Chloroflexales bacterium | reverse complement strand
ACCTCCCTGAAACCCTCTCTCTGAAAAAAGACGATCCTAGCGGCCCGGTGCGCAGGCGGGTGGCTGGATAAGCCAGGGCGAGAAGAGAATATTGTTTCCCACCGAGTCGCCACGGCCCAACGGGTTTGTGTTGGGTTCATATGGTCCAGACGCATCGCCCCACCAGTTGTTGCGCATGTCTATCAGCACCTCGCTGGTTGAGCCACGACCGAGGCCGTAGGTGAGATAGGCCGGGATCACCGGCGGGATATGCTCATCAATAAAATTATCCACAAATGTCAGGCTCATGGGCGGGACGCCGTTCGGGTTCACCTGCACCGTCTGTGTCCGCAGGCCAAAACCAAGGCCATCGCCTACCAGTGCGTTACAGGCGATGGTGCCTTCGAGTGGGCCGTTTGTAACCACCTGAAAATTCGGCGTACCACCACGGATCAGGTTGCCGCTGATGTTAAGGATAAGACTGTTGAACGTACTCTGGTTCGCAACCCGCACCATCGGCGCACCATCGCTGAGGCGGTTGCCGGCAATCCGGTTATTCTGGAGCGTGATTGTCGTGCCACGGGCGGAGGATGTATCAAGGGTCGCGCCAAATGGCACATCATTACCCGCAATCTCGGTATCCCGTATCTCCAGTTTTGTATCGGTGACGAGGATTCCGCCGCCGTTATCAATGATCCGGCTGCTGCGAATCGCCAGCCCGCTATTATCCACCGCCATCACCGTACCACCTGCCCCGCCACCGCTCACGTCCGTGTTCTCCAGAACGATAAAGCTGTTGGGGCGACCGAAGATGCCGCTCCAGCGGGCGCGGGTGCTGCCGACAAAACGTACATGCCGGTTAGGCAGGCCGAGGACGAGCAGTCGCGCACCGTCAACATAAATCGAGACACCGGGGTCGAGGCGCACCTCAACACCGGCTTCAATAATCAGTTCAGCACCAGGGGCAAGTTGCACATCGCGGCGCACAATAATCGGACTCTGGCCAACAGTCCAGCGTACATTGCCACGCAGCACATCAACCGGCGGTGTGGTGGGCTTCACCGGCGCATCCGTCGGCGTCGGCGGAGGCTCCTTCGGTGAATCTGGTAGGCTTGTAGGTTGAAACGGAGGCGCTGTTGGCGGGAGGGGCATAATGGCCACTGGCGGGAGCGTTGGGATCCGAGTGATCGTCGGGATGCTGGTGGACTGCTGGCCCCCGGCGGTGCGTGTCGGCAAGGACGCAGACGGGATCGTCACGGGGATCGATGTAGGGTTAAAGGTTGGCTGAGTTGGTGCCGTGCCGTCCGGCTCAGGGTACGAGTTTGCCTTAGGAGTTGGCGAGCTCAAAGAGAAACCGTTCTGGCTGGAGGGATTAGGGCTTACCGTTAAGAAGGCTTCTGCGCTTGGGTTTCCCGTCGCTATCAGTGCAGGGGTCTGATCGAGCGTAGAGGTCTGGCCGAGTGCGGGGGTCTGACCGAGCGTAGAGGTCTGGCCAAGTGCGGGGGTCTGGCCGAGTGCAGGGGTCTGGCCCAGCGTGGGGGTTTCGCCCAGTGGATAGGGATACGCGCCCGATGTTGGTTCGACGCCAGCGGGTGATGAAGCGTTCGGCTCCGGGTATGAACCACTCGTCGGCTGGTCGGTAGGCGCGACACCAACCGCCGTTCGCACTTCGGTTGGCGTTGTGGATGATGCTGGCCCAACCTGATTACCCACATTTGGTGTAAAGAGAAAAGTCAGGGTGACCGCCAGAATCAAAAAGGCCAGGGCGCCAAGTAAGAGCAGCGTATCACGGCTAAAGCGTGGGCCAACAGAGCGGTCGGGCTGAGGTGATTCATCCTGAGACACGAAGGCGCTCCGAGGGTAGCATGCGAATCTTCAGCGCATCTTACCACAGGCAACTGGTAACCGGCAACCGGTAGGGTTCAGGATTGATGCAAAGTCAGTACGCCCCCTCTCCCCCTGCCCCTTCTCCTACCAGGGGAGAGGGGGTATTCCGCACCAAAAAGGGATCTGGCTCCCCTCCCCCCGCGTGGGGGAGGGGCTGGGGGTGGGGGGGACGAGGTTTGCACCAACTCTACTCAAGCGTAATAATGCCGAGGCGCAGGGCGGCCAGCACCGCCTGCATGCGGTTGGGCTGGCGCAGCTTGCCCAGGATGCTCTTGATGTGCGAGCGCACCGTCTCTTCGGTGACAGTGAGGGAGTCGGCCATCTCTTTGTTGGAGCGACTCGTCGCCATCAGGCGCAGCACATCCAGTTCGCGGGGGGTGAGCTGGGGTGGCAGCAGAGGTGGCTGGGGCGCGTTGTTGGCCGATAAACGCCGCAGGACACGGCGGGTGATGCTGGGCTGGAGGTACGCCTGGCCACTGGCGATCACCCGGATGGCGTGGAGCAGTTCATCGGCGGGGGCGTCCTTGAGGACGTAGCCATCGGCACCGTGTTCGAGGGCCGTCATCACTTCCTGCTCTGCATCTACGCCCGTGAGGATGAGAACTCGCGAGTGTGGGGAGATCGCTTTGATCGCACGGCAGGCCAGTGCCCCGCCCATCCCAGGCATTTTTAAGTCGAGTAAGACGATACCGGGGCTGAGGGTGCGAGCCTTCTCCACCGCCGATACACCGCTCTCCGCGTCGCCCACCACCTGAATATCCGCCTCCAGTTCCAGCATGCTCTGGAGTCCGCGACGCACAACGGCGTGGTCGTCTACAATCAGAACGCGGATCATAATTCACCATTTGTATGCTGCGGATGCACGCCAGATCCTACGCGGTGGAGCGGCAATGTCACCGTGATCGTCGTGCCCTCGCCGGGGGCGCTGTCAATGCGGAGCTGTCCGCCGAGGGCCTCGGCGCGCTCGCGCATGCTGGCGATACCGTAGCTCCCGCTCGCGGTACCACCGGCGAGGGCGTTGGTTGGGTCAAAACCCTGGCCATTATCGGCGACGCGCAGGGCCACCTCGGCACCCTGGCGCAGCACCGTGAGTTTGGCCTGACGAGCGGCGGCGTGCTTCACCACATTATTCAGAGCCTCCTGGGCGATGCGGTAGATCTGTCGGCGCATGAGGGGGGGGAGTGCATCGAAGGCCAGATCAACCTGGAGGAAGAGCTGTGGCCCAGGCTGCGGCGCGATCTCCTCAAGGTAGCCGACAAGCTCGCCCCTAAACCGCTCTGCGTCCAGGTCGTTCGGCCAAAGGTCGAAGATCGCACGGCGTAGAGCCTGGGCCGCCTGCTGGGCCTGCGGGAGCAGGTAGACTAACTGATCGCGTACGACATCGGGCCGATCAGGGAGCTGGCGAATGCAGGCACCAATCGAGTAGGTGATGCCGTAAAGCTGCTGCGAGATCGCGTCGTGGATCTCCAGGGCGATCCGGTTACGTTCCTCCTCCACGGCGAGGCGCTGGGCACGACCGACCACCACCTGGATGCCGCCGATCATCACGGCGGCGTGGCTTGCCACAAGCTGGAGCAGATCGCGGTCGGCAGGCGTGATCGGTCGTTCGCCCAGGGGGTTGTCCACAATCAGGATGCCAAGTGGCTGGCCGAGCAGCACGAGGGGCAACACCGCATAATGACCCAGGCCGAGCAGAGCGTTCGTTTGCTCGTCATCCGTCGGTGGCTGGCCATCCGTGACAAGCATGGCCACACCACTGTGCAGCGCAGCCACCAGCGGCGAATCCTCGTTATCCGTGGGCAGGCGAGCCGTATGCGGTATAAGCTGGAGGTGGGAGCCAGGGCTGCTCGTGCTACAGAGCCAGCCCGTGAGTACCGCATCATACGGCTCAAGCATGGCTAAGAAGGCACGCTCATAGCCCAGATCGGTGGTGATCAAGGTCAGCACGCGCTCGTGGATCTCGGAGATGTCGCCGGTTGACTGCATGGCGATGGCGAGGGCGTGGGTGACGTGAAAGATCCGGCTGACGCGCTCAAGTTGCTCGTGACTGGTGGCCAGGGCGCTGTTGAGTTGTTCCAGATCAACAACGCGACGGCGCAGAGTCACCAGTTCATCGTCCGGGTCGAGTTCTACGTGGTTGTGGGCGTGTTCAGTCACCGGCTCATTATAGCACCCGCCAGCACGGGAAGGGGCTGTTGCAAAATCCACCTTGGCTCCCTCTCCCCCTGCCCCTCTCCCACCAGGGGAGAGGGGAGATTCTTCATCAGGATACGTTCGGCTCCCCCTCTCCCTTTATGGGAAAGGGGGTTGGGGGGTGAGGGTTGAGCGATCATCACGTGACTTTTGCATCCATTCGTTAAAATGATATATATTCCCCTACAGGGGTGAGGAATCCCCCCCCAGTTGGTGATTTTCATCACAACACAAACTATGTATTATAATGAGGAAGCATTAAACGTGTTCCTGTGCGGTCTTGAAAAGCTATGGCGTAGGCCGTAGCAACGATCCCGAACGTGTCCTCAACGCCGGAATACTCAGCAACTGAAGAGTACGCCCACGGAGGACGCGACGCACGACGGAAGAACGGCTTGTCAGTGCCAAACTGACCGTCTCGGTCGTGGCTACGGCGAGACGTACACTCGGCCTGTGGACTTAACGTCCATCCTCCATTGGGTGGCATGTTGGGATGACGCAGGGATTTCTAGCGCGTACCTTGTGGGTACGTAGAAAGTAGCAGAATACAGGTATGGCCGGATCGAACGACGGCGCGCCGAAGAGCCGATGGTCCTCGGGCGTAGCCCCTTACGTCGAGATGGGCTACTGGGACGCTGATTATCAGCCTAAGGACACCGACATCCTGTGCGCATTCCGCCTTGTGCCGCAGGAGGGTGTTGACCCGATTGAAGCTGCTGCCGCCGTGGCCGGTGAGAGCAGCACCGCCACCTGGACGGTGGTGTGGACGGATCGGCTCACGGCTCACGAGCACTTTCAGGCGAAGGCATACCGGGTAGATCGCGTCCCCGGTACGGATCAGTACATCGCCTATATCGCCTACGACATTGACCTGTTCGAGGAAAACTCGATCGCCAACCTTACATCGAGCATCATCGGCAACGTGTTCGGCTTCAAGGCACTCAAGAGCCTGCGCCTTGAGGACATGCGTATCCCGCCGATCTACACGAAGACCTTCCAGGGGCCGCCCCACGGCATCGTGATGGAGCGCGAGTTCCTAAACAAGTTTGGTCGCCCCCTGATTGGTGCCACCACCAAGCCCAAGCTCGGCCTGAGCGCCCGCAACTACGGTCGCGTGGTGTACGAGGCGCTGCGCGGTGGCCTGGACTTTGTAAAGGACGACGAGAACATTAACTCGCAGCCCTTTATGCGCTGGCGCGACCGCTTCCTCTTCTGTATGGAGGCCGTCAACAAGGCCGCAGCCGTCACCGGCGAGGTGAAGGGTCACTACCTGAACGTCACCGCTGGCACGATGGAGCAGATGTATGAGCGCGCCGAGTTCGCCAAGGAACTGGGTAGCGTGATCATCATGATTGACCTGACCATCGGCTACACCGCCATCCAGAGCATGGCCGCTTGGTGCCGCAAGAACAGCGTTATCCTGCACTTGCACCGCGCCGGTCACAGCACCTACACCCGCCAGAAGACTCACGGTATCAGTTTCCGCGTGATCAGCAAGTGGATGCGACTCTCCGGCGTTGACCACATCCACGCCGGTACAGTGGTCGGCAAGCTGGAAGGCGACCCGAACAGTGTCCAGGGCTTCTACGCCACCCTGCGCGAAAGCAAGGTTGCAATCAACCCGGTTCAGGGTCTCTACTTTGAGCAGGATTGGGGCTCGATGCCAGGCGTGTTCCCGGTGGCCTCGGGCGGTATTCACGCCGGCCAGATCCACCAACTGCTGCACCTGCTGGGCGAGGACGTGGTGATGCAGTTCGGCGGTGGCACGATTGGCCACCCGGACGGTATCGCCGAGGGTGCCGCCGCTAACCGCGTCGCCATCGAGGCGATGATCCAGGCCCGTAACGAGGGCCGCGACTACCTGAACGAGGGACCGGAGATCCTGGAGCGCGCCGCCAAGTGGTCGCCGTCGCTCGCCAAGGCCCTTGAGATCTGGAAGGACATCACCTTCGATTACGCGAGCACGGATACGCCGGACGCGGTGGTGACCCCCTCCTAAGTAGGGAGGGAGGGCTTCGGGGGGCGTGACCCTCCCTTGCCCTCCCCCTCGTTCTTCTCTAGCAGCATACGGAGCTTAGCACTATGCGAATCACCCAGGGAACCTTCTCGTATTTGCCGGACTTCACCGATGAGCAGATTCAGGCGCAGATTCAGTACTGCCTGAACAACAACTGGCCAATCGCCATTGAGTATACTGACGACCCGCACCCGCGTAATGTCTACTGGGACATGTACGGGCTGCCGATGTTCGACATCAAAGATGCCGTAGCGATCATGCAGACCCTGGCCGAATGCAAGGCCACGTTCCCAGATCAGTACATCCGCATCTCTGGCTACGACCGCTCGCTCGGTCGGGCAACCACCGCGTTGCAGTTTATTGTCCAGCGCCCTGCGGACGAGCCCGGCTTCTACCTGGATCGCCAGGAAGTGAGCGACCGCCAGGTGCGTTACACCATCCGTTCGCACTCCGTTACCCGACCACGGGGCTAAGGCCACACAATCACCATGACAGATATCCCAGCGACCCAGGGCGAGCAGATCGATCTGGATCAGGTGTGGCAGAGTTCAGACATCCAGGCCCTGCTCGATAAGCTCAATGAGGAACTTATCGGGCTGGTGCCGGTGAAGACGCGCATCCGCGAGATCGCGGCGATGTTGCTGGTGGCTCGTCTGCGTGAGCAGCATCAGATGTCCACGGATCGCCCGACCTTGCATATGAGCTTCACCGGACGCCCCGGTACCGGCAAGACCACCGTGGCCATGCGTATGGCCAAGATCCTGCACTCGCTTGGCTATGTGCGCAAGGGTCATCTGGTGGTGGCCTCGCGGGACGACCTGGTAGGCCAGTATGTGGGCCACACCGCGCCAAAGACCAAAGAGATTCTCAAGAAGGCCATCGGTGGGGTACTCTTCATTGACGAAGCGTACTACCTCTATCGGCCCGAGAACGAGCGTGACTACGGGCAGGAGGCGATTGAGATGCTCCTGACGGCTATGGAGAACCAGCGCGATGATTTCGTGGTTATCCTGGCCGGCTACAAAGAGCGGATGGATACCTTCTTTCAGTCGAACCCTGGCTTTCACTCACGCATCGCCCACCACGTCCACTTCCCCGACTACAGTCTGGACGAGTTGGTACAGATCGCCGAACTCATGGTGCGGCAGCAGATGTACAGCTTCGACGACGAGTCGCGGGCAGCCTTCCGTGATTACCTGGAGATGCGCGTGCAGCAGCCGCACTTCGCGAATGCCCGCAGCGTCCGTAATGCGCTGGATCGGATCAAGCTGCGCCAGGCGAACCGGCTCATCCGTGCCGGGGGCAGTATTGTCACCAGCGACCTGGCCCGTATTGACGTTGAGGATGTGCGAGCCAGCCGGGTCTTCCGTGGCGGAACTGCCGCAGAACCATCCGCCTGATCACGTCTGACACGTAGCGCCAGCAGCCCTCATGATGCTTCAGGTGTTTGGCAGCGGTGCCAAACATCTGGGGCGTCACGCCATACCGCTCCGCAAGAAGGCCGCGTAACATCCTCCTTCGCGGTAGCGAGTCCTCTGAGCAGACCCACCAACCGCGCAGGTTTAGTAGAGAAAGCGATCAAGCGTTATGGGCAAGCGACCGATTATCCTGGGGATTGTGGGCGACAGCGCCGCCGGGAAGACGACGATCACCTCCGGGCTGGTGAAACTCCTCGGTGCCGACCGGGTGACCCACGTCTGCACTGATGACTACCATAAGTACGATCGGCGCGAGCGCGCCGCGAACGGTATTACCGCCCTCCACCCAGACTGCAATTATCTGGATGTGATGGAGCTACATCTGGAGCGGCTGCACTACGGTCAGCCCATCCTCAAGCCGGTGTACGACCACGACACGGGTTCTCTCGTGCGGCCCGAGTATGTCCAGCCCAAGGAGTTTGTGATCGTCGAGGGTCTGCTAGGTTTCTCCACGGCGATCATGCGCCAGTTCTATGATGTGAAGGTCTACCTTAACCCGCCCGAGGATCTGCGCAAGGTCTGGAAGATCAAGCGCGATGTGACCAAGCGCGGCTACAAGCCCGAGCAGGTGCTGGCCGAAATGGAGAAGCGCGAGCCTGACTCGGCAGCGTTCATCCGCCCCCAGCGTGATTTGGCTGATATTGTGGTGCAGTTCTACCCGCCACCCGATGTGCCGGTTGAGGAGGCTGGGCCGACTCTAAACGCACGACTCACCCTGCGCCCAACCATCCCTCATCCCGACTTGACCTATCTCTGTGAGGATGATGGGCAAAGCCCTGGCGTGCGGCTGGAGCTTGGCCGTGATGGCGGGCGACCTGTGGATATTCTGGAGATTGACGGCACGGTCTCGCCGGATCACGCCGACCGACTTGAACACGCCATCTGGCAGCACCTGCCCGACTTGGCTCCGCTGCGCGGCGACCAGTTCGGCGACTACAGCGACCGCAGCGAGACGCGCCATAGCGACCCCCTGGCGATCACGCAGTTGCTGCTCACGTATCACTTGCTGCGCCAGTACAGCGGGGTGGCCAATCTTCCCTTTGCTCGTCCCGTAGCCGCTCTGAGCCGTATGGCTTTGCCTACTGTTACTGAGTAGGCGGGTCGTCGTGTAGAAGACACAACAGCCGGGGTACCGCGTGCGGTACCCCGGCTGTTGTGTCTTCTACACGATGCACCCCTCTTTCATGACCATCCCCACCAGATTCCCGCCAAATTCATATGTCGGGCCTCGGCGCGGGCGGGGCGGGCCAGCGCAGGTGATCACCTGGGCGGCAGAATGAATCAGTAGATCAATATGCATGATGTGACCCCTCGTATCCTGTATCCGCAGGGGCAACCAATGCGAATGCCTCGCTTCCCCATCATACCCCTTTATTGCTAGGACAAGGTTCTCGGATACTTTACAGTTCATTGCCGAACAACCCTCACCCCCAGCCCCTCCCCCACACGTGGGGAGGGGGGCTAATCTTGCGCATCCTGATGCGACATCTCCCCCTCTCCCCCGGTGGGAGAGGGGGCTGGGGGTGAGGGATGCCAGCATGAACTGTCACGTAAAATTGGCTCCGTTGAAACCTTGTCTAGTGAAGATATCCGGTTTGGCAGCGATCTACAGCAACGGTTCTTGGTTTATTATATACGGGAGATCCCGCCCACCGTACAAGGAGATGTGCATGACCGTCCCCCGCTCGCGCTGGTTCCTCCGCCCGCTGATGATCATGGCTGCCCTCGTGTTGTTTTCCGCCTGCGCTAGTGCCCCGCCCGCCGCGCCAAAGATCGCGATCAAGCTTGCTGAGAACGCTTGGACTGGCTCATCGGTAAATGTCAATGTCGCGAAGATTCTCCTGGAGGAACAGCTCGGCTATAAGGTCGATCTTGTTACCATTGACGAGAATGCCCAGTGGGCCGCTCTGGCCAGTGGCGACCTGAGCGCCACCCTGGAGGTCTGGCCCTCCGGCCACGCTGACCATATCAAGCAGTATATTGATACGCAGAAAGTTGTCGAAAACCTCGGCCCGCTCGGAGTGGTCGGCAAGATCAGTTGGTACGTGCCGACCTATATGGTCGAGCAGCGCCCCGAACTGGCGACGTGGGAAGGGATCAAGGCGAACGCCGACCTCTTTAAGACGGCGGAGACCGGCACCAAAGGCCAGTTCCTCACCGGCGACCCGAGTTGGGTGCAGTATGACTCCGATATCATCAAGAACCTGGGGCTGAACCTTCAAGTGGTACAGTCTGGCTCGGAGCAGGCGGTGCTGGCAGCCCTCGACGCGGCCTACAGCCGCAAGGCTCCCCTGCTCTTCTACTTCTGGACGCCGCACTCTGTCCACGCTAAGTACAAGCTCACCCCCGTAACCCTGCCGGAGTATAGCGACGCTTGCTACGCGAATGCGAAGGCGGGCAGCGTGAGCTGCGATTACCCCAAGGACGTCCTCTTCAAGGCGGTCTGGTCGGGGCTGAAGGAGAAAGCTCCCGATGCCTACGCCCTGCTCAAGGCGATGAGCTACAGCAACAGTGATCAGATCGGTATGATCGCGGACGCCGAGCTGAACAGCAAGACGAACGAGCAAGCCGCACGGGCCTGGGTTGATGCCCACAAGGATGTCTGGCAGACGTGGGTGCCGAAGAAGTAGGGAAGCCCGCATGCCGGGGGACTGAATCTCCGATACCTTTCACAAATAAAGAATACGCCGCCGCGTAGCCCTCACCCCCCAGCCCCCTCTCCCAGAACGGGAGAGGGGGAGCCGGAGGAGTTTTGCTGAAGAATCCCCCCTCGCCCCTGGTGGGAGAGGGGCAGGGGGTGAGGGGGAACGGTCGGGGCTAAGATCGCTTATCTGAAAAGTGTTAGCTTCAGCCCCCGACAGGTAACATTGACGTGGCCCTCCTCAGAAGAATTGTGAGTATACGCTCATGACCGTAGTGCCCACTAACCAGCCCACCTTGATCTGCCGTGACATGTGGAAGATTTTTGGGCGGGAGCCAGCGCATGCGTATGCCGCGCTGCATGCCGGAACCGCCGACGCCGGGCGCTACGCCGACCATGTGGTGGCCGTGCGCGGCGTCTCGTTCAGCGTACGAAGAGGCGAGACCTTTGTGGTGATGGGGCTATCAGGCAGTGGTAAGTCTACCCTAGTGCGCTGCCTGTCGCGGCTGACGGAGCCGACCCATGGCGAGGTGCAGATTGATGGGCGCAACATCCTGACGATGGGGGATGCCGAGCTGCGCGAGCTGCGCCGCCATACGGTGAGCATGGTCTTCCAGCACTTCGGGCTCTTTCCGCACCGCCGGGTGATTGACAATGTGGCCTATGGACTGGAGGTGCGCGGGATTGGCCGACGCGAGCGCCAGGAGCAGGCTGAACGCATGATTGATCTGGTGGGACTGACAGGATGGGGCAACCATTTGCCGCGTCAGCTCAGCGGCGGTATGCAGCAGCGGGTCGGCTTGGCCCGCGCCCTGGCGGTGAACCCGGCGATCTTGCTCTTCGACGAGCCCTTTAGCGCCCTCGACCCGCTCATCCGTCGTGAGATGCAGGATGAGTTGCTGCGCCTCCAAAGTAGCCTGCGCAAGACCAGCATCTTCATCACCCACGATTTTGCTGAGGCTCTGCGCCTGGGCGACCGGATTGCGATTATGCGCCACGGCCAGCTTGTGCAGGTGGGGACGCCCGAGGAACTGGTGCTGCGCCCATCTAGTGATTATGTGCGCGCTTTTGTGAAGGACGCGCCACGGGCGCGGGTACTCACGGCGGGGGCGATTATGATTGCCTGTACACCGTCTGCCGTTGGGACGGACGGGCCGAGGGTGGCTTTGGCGACGAAGCTTGAGGAGGCGCTGCCGATAGTGGCAGCCCACGATGGCCCGGTGGCTGTGGTAGACGAGGCGCTCGTCACGCATGGCCACCTTAACCGGGCACTGGTGCTGCACGCGCTGTGTAATTAATACATATGACTGTGCCAGTTTTGCTGGCACAGTCATATGTATATATACCACATAAGGAACATCATGGCGATCCGAACACCGGCGTTAGCTGAGGCCCAAATCGGCCCACGTGCACGGCTGCGGCTGCTGACATGGGCCACCCTGCTGATTGTGCTGATCCTCAGCGCGCTGGTCTGGCCAGCCGAGGCCCGCCGCTTCCCCGAGGGCTGGAACCTCGGCCTGCGCGGGCCAGTTGATGCCTTCCAGAGCTGGACGGTCGCGAACCGAACCAGCAGTCCGATCTTTACCCTTTGCTTCGATCCGCTGCGCGGCGGGATTGATTGGAGTCTGCGCCTCGTGGAGAACTGGCTGCTCGGGCTTTCCTGGCTGAGCGTGCTGGCGATTATGGGGCTGCTCGGCTACCTCGGCGCAGGACTGCGTCTAGCGCTGCTCTGCGTGGGTGGACTGCTGCTGGCTGGCCTCTTTGGACTGTGGGAGCCGAGCATGCAGACCCTTGCACTTATGAGCTGTGCGGTAAGCCTCTCCCTGCTCTGCGGCATTCCGCTTGGTGTTGCCGCCGGGCTCAGTCCGCCGTTCGAGCGTCGGCTGCGCCCATTACTCGACGCGATGCAGACGATGCCAGCCTTTGTCTACCTGGCCCCGGTACTGCTCTTCTTCGGGATCGCCCGCGCACCGGCGGTGGTGGCTACCCTGATCTACGCCCTGCCGCCGATCATCCGCCTGACCAGCATGGGCATCCGTCAGGCCGAACCATCTGCTGTTGAGGCGGCGCGAGCCTTCGGTGCCACCCCGCGCCAGTTGCTGCTGCGCGTCCAGATGCCCCTGGCTCTGCCGGAGATTATGGCCGGGGTGAACCAGACGATCATGATGAGCCTCAGCATGGTGGTGATCGCGGCGATGATCGGCGCGGGCGGGCTTGGACGCGAGGTGCTGGTGGCGCTCCAGCGCCTGAATGTGGGCCAAGCCCTGGAGGCCGGGCTGGTGATCGTTGCCCTGGCGATCATCCTCGACCGACTGAGTGCTGCCCTGGGGAGGATTGACCTCGCCGCCTCGCCCGAATCTGTCCGACACGACGTGCTGGCTGGCTGGCCAACCCGTGCCTTCGCCACTCGCCAGGATAACCCGGCCCGCGCCCAGAACCTACAGCGCTTCGCCCGAGCGATCAACGCCGCTCTGCTGCTGGCAATCATCGTTGCGGCTGACGCGGCCCTGTTTCACCTAGGCAGCTTCCCTGCCGGCTGGCGGATCTCGCTGCGCGGGCCAGCTAATGCCGCCGTGGCCTGGGCACGCGACAACCTCTACCAAATCGGCGGGCTGCCCATCGGCACCGGCCCGCTGAGTGATACACTAACGATCTATTTGCTCAACCCAGGGCGTAACCTGCTGCTCGACTGGCTGCCTTGGCCCGCCGTGATCCTGGCGGTCGCCGGGGCTGGCTACGCGGCAGGTAAATGGCGTCTGGCCGCGATCTGCGCCAGCGGGATGCTGCTGATCGGCCTGCTGGGTATGTGGACGCCGAGCATGGACACTCTTAGCCAGGTGCTGATTATGGTGCTGATCAGTGTGGCGATTGCCGTTCCCCTGGGGGTTCTCTCATCGCAGAGTCCGGCCACGCGGGCTATGCTGCGGCCCATCCTCGATTTTCTCCAGACGGTTCCGGCCTTCGTTTACCTGGTGCCGGTAATCATGCTGGTGAATATTGGCCGGGTGCCGGGGCTGATCGCCGCCGTCCTCTACGCCGTGCCGCCCGGCATTAAGCTCACCGAGCTTGGCCTGAGCCAAGTACCCGCCGAGACGGTGGAGGCCGCCCGATCCTTCGGCGCAACCCGCGCCCAAATCATGCTGCGGGTACAGCTTCCCCTGGCCTTGCCCGCGATCATGCTCGCGGTCAACCAGATGATTATGATGGTTCTGGCGATGGTGATCATCGCCGGGTTGGTGGGCGGCGCCGGCCTTGGCCTGGAGGTGGTCATCGGTCTAGGCAAAAACCAGACCGGGCGCGGGATCGAGTCGGGCCTGGCAATCGTGATCATCGCTATTATCTTCGACCGGATCACTCAGGCATGGGCGGCGTACAGGGAGGGGTAGGGATGGTGCAGGGGGCGGGGGGCAGGAGGCAGGGGGCAGGGGTCATGGCTGATACAAAGTCGTCACATTGCCGCCCGACCCCCCACCCCCTGCCCCTCCCCCACGCGGGGGGAGGGGAGCCGGACAGCTTTTCTGGTGCGGAATACCCCCTCTCCCCCGGTGGGAGAGGGGGCAGGGGGAGAGGGGTCGGGCTTACTTTGCAACAGCCCTGGGGGTGAGGGCTGAGCGGCGGCAGCTTCTTTATCTGAGAGGTATTGTATGGCACCAGGCTTTGCCGACCTTGAGATCGGTCTGAGTCGGCAGGGGGATGGCAGCTATACGGTTGATCTCCGCTATAGCCAGCCCGACAGCGCCGCCGACATCCGTCTGGCCGGTGCCGAACCAGCCATCGCGTCCTTCGATATGGACGCGCTGCGGTCACTGGAGATCGATCCGCCCGCCTACGGCACGGCGCTCAGCGCGGCCTTTTTTGCCGCACCCGAGGTACGCACCGCCTTCGCCCAGGCGTACGCCAGCACGCAAGCCCTTGATGTGGCGATGCGTGTGCGTCTGGTGATTAGCCCCGGTATCCCCGAGCTTCACGCCCTGCGCTGGGAGACTTTGCGCGACCCTGAGACCGATCAGCCTCTGCTGACCAATGAGCGGCTGCTCTTCTCGCGCTATCTGGCCGCCGGCGACTGGCGGCCCATTAAGCTGCGGGCGAAGGGCGATCTGCGCGCCCTCGTCGTGGTCGCCTCCCCGTCCGACCTCGCTCGCTATCGGCTGGCTCTGATTGATGCCCCTGGCGAGTTGGCCCGCGCCCGCGCCGGGCTTGGTACCATCCCGATCACCGCCCTCGCTGAACCCGGCCAAGCAACCCTCGCCGGTATCATTGACGGGCTGCGCACGGGGGTTGATATTCTCTACCTCGTTTGCCACGGTGCCGTGATCAACGGATCTCCATTCCTCTGGCTAGAGAACGCCGACGGGACGGTTGCCCGCGTTGCTGGCACCGAGTTGGCCCAGCGCATTCGCGAGCTGGAGCAGCGCCCGCGCCTGGTGATGCTCGCCTCGTGCGAGAGCGCCGGTAACGGACAGGGTGATATTCTATCCGCGCTTGGCCCGCTGCTGGCCGAGGCGGGCGTGCCCGCCGTGATCGCCATGCAGGGCAAGGTTTCGATGGAGACGATCACCACCTTCACCCCGATCTTTTTCCGTGAGCTTATACGCGACGGCCAGATTGATCGGGCCATGTCCGTGGCCCGAGGCGCGGTGCGTGAGCGGCCCGATAACTGGATGCTCGTCCTCTTTATGCGCCTGCGCGCCGGGCGGATCTGGTACGTGCCCGGTTTCGCCGATGACAAGCAGGCGTTTGAGAAGTGGCCCGCGATTGTACGCAGTATCACGCGTGGACAGGCCACTCCGATCATTGGGGCCACTCTGTCTGAAGATACTCTTGGTCCGCCCAGCGCCCTCGCTATCAGATGGGCCGAACGCTACAATTTCCCCCTGGCCCCTCACGAGCGCAGCGAATTACACGATGTTGCCCAGTAC
Organism: Chloroflexales bacterium; assembly: GCA_037134395.1. Taxonomy (GTDB): domain Bacteria; phylum Chloroflexota; class Chloroflexia; order Chloroflexales; family Chloroflexaceae; genus Oscillochloris. The sequence goes on along the minus strand of JBAXMH010000072.1, from coordinate 4,586 downwards.
CTCTCGGTTAACCAGTCCCCGAGTTTCCCTCGCGAGGAGCTGATTGACGAGATCCGCCGCAGTCTCTCCAGCCGCTTCGCGGCAGATCTGGCCGAGGGTGCGGAGCAGTCCGATGTCTACGATCTGCTCGCCGTGGTCGGTGAGATCCAGCGCGAACGCAACCCCTACGACCCCTACAAGATTCTGGCGGCACAGCCCATCCCGGTTTATGTGACGACGGCTTACCACAGCCTGCTCAGTGAAGCTGTGCGCGGCGCGGGCAAGGAGCCGATGGTCGAGTTCTGTCGCTGGTCGCCAGACATCGAGAAGATTCCCTCGATTTATGATGACGAGCCGCGCTATCTGCCCAGCGCCGAGCGACCGCTGATCTTCCACCTCTTCGGTATTCTCTCCGAGCCTGACTCACTGGTGATCACCGAGGACGATTACCTCGACTTCCTGCTGCGCGTATCTCGCACGCCCGACCTGATACCCTTGGCGGTGCGCGAGGCACTGGCCGATACCGCGCTGCTCTTCCTGGGCTACCGTGTTGATGGCTGGGATTTCCGGGTTCTCTACCGCAGCCTAATGCAGCAGGAGGGTCGCTCACGACGCAGCAAGTACGCTAACATTGCCGGACAGGTTTCGCCCGATGAGGATTACTTCTTGTTGCCGACGCAGGCCCGGCGCTACTTCGAGCGCTACTTTGACGATAACGACATCAGCATTTTCTGGGGTAGCGTGGACGATTTCGCCCGTGAACTGGTGACCCAACTCACCGCCGCGCCCACCCCCCAAGCCGCCCCCGAACGGGCCAGCCTGCGTCGTCGGTAAGATCAGGGGTCAGGGGTCAGGGGTCAGGGGTCAGGGGTCAGCGTGACAGTTCGTCGTGCTTCCAGTCCACATTATGTGCATCTGGCGGACTGGAAGCCTGCACTACGCACAGCTCAAACTGTAAAGCTGGATTGAACCATGTCTCAGGTCAGAATTTGGCATCCTGAAACCTGAAACCTCGCACCTGAAACCTTTCAACGTGAAAGAATTATGACAACCCCTCATGCCGCGAGGCCCTTCCTTGGCCCGCGCCCCTTTCAGGCCGGTGAAAAGCTCTACGGGCGCGATTATGAGGCCCGCGCCTTGCTTAGTATGCTGATCGCCGAGCGGATTGTTCTGTTGCACTCGCCATCCGGTGCCGGTAAAACTTCACTCATTCAGGCGGCGCTCATCCCGCTGCTGGAAGAGCGCGAGTTTGGTGTCCTGCCGACGGTGCGTGTCGGCCAGGAGCCACCCGCCGGATGGACGGGAAATCGCTACGTCCGTGCCGCTATGCTCTCTCTGGAGGAGGGTCGCCCCGCCGACGAGCAGTTATCCCTCAGCGATCTGGACTCCTTGACGCTGGCTGCGTATCTCTCCCGCCGTGCGCCCGCTGATGGCGATACGGTGCTGGTGATTGACCAGTTCGAGGAAATACTCACCCGCGACCCGACGGATCAGGCGGCGAAACTGGCTTTCTTCCGCGATCTCGGTGACGCCCTGCGGGCGAATCAACTCTGGGCACTGTGTGTGGTGCGCGAGGAGTATGTGGCCGCCCTGGAACCCTACGCCCGCCTGCTGCCCACGCGCCTGAGCATTCACTTCCGCCTCGATCTGCTCGGCGTCGAGGGCGCTCTGTCCGCTTTGCGCGAGCCGCCCCGCAGCGTCGGGGTGGATTTCCCCGAGGCCCAGGCCACCCGCCTAATTGACGACCTGCGCCGGGCGAACGTGCAGCAAGCTGATGGCTCAATCATCCAGCAGCTCGGCCCGAGCGTTGAGCCGGTGCAGCTCCAGGTGGTGGGTCTGCGGCTCTGGGAGCGCCTGCCCGCCGGAGCCACCGTGATCTCCGCCGCTGAGGTGGACGCACTGGGCGATGTGGGCACGGCCCTGGGCGATTACTACGCCGAGCGGATCGCGGCCACGGCTCAGGCTACGGGCGTGGGCGAACGTGCCCTGCGCAGGTGGTTCGACCATGAACTGATCACGTCGCAGGGCGTGCGCGGGCAGGTACTCCAGGGCACGGGCGAGAGCGCCGGTCTGCCCAACGAGCCGATTTTGCGGATGATTGACGCCTACCTCGTGCGTGCCGAGCCGCGCCGGGGGGCCACCTGGTTTGAGTTGGCCCACGACCGGCTGATCGCCCCGGTGCGGGCCAGCAATGCGGCCTGGTTCGCGGCCAACCTGAGTACCCTCCAGCGTCAGGCCGAGATCTGGGAGCAGCAGAATCGTCCCGAGGGACTGCTGCTGCGCGGCGCGGCCCTGACCGATGCCGAAACATGGGCCTCCGCCAACGCTGATCTCATTACCGCCAGCGAGCGTGAGTTCCTGGATCTCTGTCGTGCGGCCCAGCGGCGGGCCGCCCTGCTGCGCAGGCTGAGCATCGGCGTGGCTGTGGCCGCTGTGATTGCCTTGGCTCTGGCCTTCGTCGCGAACAGTTTCCGCATCCAGGCCGATGCGAATGCGCAGGAGGCTAATCTACAGCGTAGCGTTGCCGAATCTAACGCCCGTCAGTCCCGCGCCCGCGCCTTGGCCGCCAATGCCGTGAGTAGTCTGCCCAACGACCCGCAGCGCAGCCTGATCCTGGCCCGTGCGGCCTATGCGGTTACGGCTGATGCGGGTGAATCCGCGCCACCCGTGGTGATCGAGGCGCTGGAGCAAGCCGTCACCACCTCACGGGTGCGCCAGATCCTCGTTACTGGCACACGCGGTATCCAAAATCTCGCCGTGAGTCCTGACGGCGCACGCCTGGCCAGCGCAGGCAACGATGGTGTGATCCGCATCTTCGATAGCGAGGGCCACGCAATCTCCCAGATTGCCACCAATAGCGAAAATATCCCTGTCCTTGGCCTCGCCTTTAGTCCTGATGGGAAATCCTTGGCCGCAGGCACTGGTGATCAGGCGATCATCTGGAGCGTGGCTGACGGCAGCGCGTTGCTCACGCTCGACGCTCATCCGGATCAGGGCAGCGACACTACGGCAAACGATATTTACGCCGTGGCCTTTAGCCCCGACGGAAAATTGATCGCCACTGCCAGTGCCGATGGCACGACCCGAACCTGGGACGCGGTGATCGGGATGCGGATCCACACCCTCGATAACGTCGGGATTGGCGTGGGCACGGTTGTCTTCAGCCCGAATGGTACGACCCTCGCAACGGGTGATGATGCAGGACAGATCACCCTGTGGGATGTTGCCTCCGCCACCAAAGTCTGGCAGATTACCGCGCACCAGGGTTCTGTCGCTGGACTAGCCTTCCGCCCCGATGGTAAACTTCTGGCCAGTGGCTCGTCCGATCTGACCGCTCGGCTCTGGAATCCGGCCACCGGCACGCAGGTAGGCGATGTTCTGCGCGGACATAGCGTGGGCGTATCAAGTGTGACTTTCAGCCCCAACGGGAAAACCCTGGCGACCAGCAGCGAGGATGGCACCGCTCGCCTGTGGGCCGTGGACGATACCCGGCAGATTGTGAGTCTGGCTGGTCACGAGGGTGTGGTGTCACGGGCCGTTTTTAGCCCCGACGGCGGCACTCTCTTCACCGCCGGCATGGACGGCAGCATCCGCAGGTGGGATCTGAGTCTGGCCCCGGCTGATGGTGCCTATGGTGCGTTATTCAGTCCTAACGCCAACTACATGGCGACATATGGCGTGGACGGAGTCCGGATCTGGGATGCGACTCACGGCACACTTCAGCGCCTGATTGCCACCGCACGTGAGGTTACTGCACTGGCCTATCGCGCCGACAACTCACAGATCGCGGCAGGAATGGTGGATGGGACGATCCTGCTGATCAACCCGATCAGCGGCGAGATTCAGGCCACCCTCACCGGCCATACGGGAGTGATCAGCCAACTAGCCTATACTCCCAATGGCACAACTCTGGCCAGTGCGAGCTATGACACCACCGTACGCCTGTGGGATACGACGGCAGGGAGCGAACGGCTCAGCTTCCCGAAAGAAGATTCTGAGGTTACTGCGGTAGATGTCAGCGCCGACGGTACCCTGCTCGCCAGTGCTGCCGGCGGGATCATCACCATCCGGGGTGTGGCCGACGGCACCATCCGCCAGCACCTGACGCTCCGCGCAGGCGTGGTGGTGCCCGGTTTAGCCTTTAGCCCCGATAGCAAAGCCGTGGTTGCAGGCGATGAGAGAGGTAACATGGCCGTATGGGATATTGCCAGCGGCGCGGAACGGATTCGCACCAGCGTGGGCAGCGCCATTTACGATCTCGCCTACAGCCCCGATGGCACAACTCTGGCTACGGCTGAAGGAACCCGCCAGGTACGTCTGTGGGATGCCGTGAATCTCACACCTACCCGCGTGCTTCCCCATGCGATGAGGGTCAATACCGTGGCCTACCGTTCCGATGGCACGGCGCTGATCAGCGCCTCGTCCGATGGGATTGCCCGCGTCTTCCCGTTGCTCACCGATGATCTACTGGCTCTGGCACAGCAACGCAGCCTCCGCGCCCCGCGCCCCGATGAGTGTCAGGCATACGGCCCGCTACCGGAATGCCCGTGATGGCAAGGTGTCAGGTGTCAGGTGTCAGGTGTCAGGTGTCAGGTGTCAGGTGTCAG
>JBAXMH010000071.1:0-20249 GCA_037134395.1 Chloroflexales bacterium | reverse complement strand
CTGCGGCGTACTCGGGGTTCTGAGAGTCTGTTCCATATCTAGCTCCGGTTGAATGTGGTAGTGCCTTCGTTCCTACACCGTGCCGTCCGTGAGCCAGCCGACGATCTCGGCCTCGTTGGGCACGCGGCCAGAGACCACCAGGGTATCGTTGACCACTAGGCCCGGCGTCTTCATCAGGTTCCAGCGCATCATCTGGACATAGTCGGTCACCTTCTCAACCTCGGCAGTTATGCCGCGCTCGGCGACAACCTTCTGTACCAGCGACTCCAGCCGCTTGCAGTTGGCGCAGCCTGGGCCAAGGACTTTGATGTTTAGCATGGATTTCCTCGTGATCTGTATTCAAAATTCTGCATATTCTGACGAAAAAATATTCGTCAGTCCGCAACTGCAACCACCGGTGTACACTTTGGACAGGGGCAGGACTCCCGCTGGATCGGCGGTGGTGCAACCATTGGCAGGGGGTTCACCGCACGGGCAGCATCAAGGAGTATGTAGATCTCGGGGCGCACCACCCGATAGAAGATATTCATACCGTCGCGCCGGTCGGTGATGATCTGGGCAGTGCGCAGGATGGCCAACTGCTGCGAGATGTAGGCTTGGCGTTTGCCGAGGGTTGCCTCGATATGGCACACGCACTCTTCGCCATGGCGCAGCAGGTCGAGGATGGCGATGCGGATGGGGTGGGCCAGTGTCTTGAAGATCGCGGCCGACTGCTCCGGCACGCTGTTCTGAATGGTTCGCATCGGCACCTCTCCTTCCCCTCGCACTCATGCCGCCACTGTATTCCAATTATTGCATATTGTCAAGCTGATCGGCGTAGCGTTCCCGCAACCGTGCCGCGCACAATGAGGGCGGCATAGGCGTAACAGTGCGGATTATCGGGTAAGGCATGGTTTCAGAGGGGCTGAGTTTACTTTACACTCTTGGCATACTTACCCCCCTAACCCCCCCGCAAGCGGGGGGGGGGACCAATGCGTTGTCCCCCCCCGCTCGCGGGGGGGCTAGGGGGGGTAGAACTGTAAAGTATCAGCGAACCTTGTCTAAGGCATATAGCCACAGAATGCGCTCCATAAGGCGGTACTGCGCTTGAAGGTTTTGGCCGCCAGGGTGCCTTTCGCAAGCAAGGCATCCAATGGGCTGGCTCTAAAAGTCAGGGCTAAAGCACTTGGGTTCTACGGACTATTTCTCTAGCGCTTGCACGTGCAATCAGGTATACTGCCTGTCACCCAACCCTCCCTAACGTATGACATCGTGGATGCGGTTCCGCATCCAGCTGGATCAGATCACCGACCTGCATATGCAGGAGGTTACCGCTACCCCTTCATCAGGGTACGAGAGAGAGGATACACGCATGCACGTCAGTACCGCTAACCGGCTACTTGCGCTCAGTGTTGTCTTTATGTTTTTGCTCGGCAGCATGCTTATCCCGGCCCCGCCCGCGATCTTGGCTGCACAGCCCGCGCAGCAGGGGACGTCTGCCGACACATTGGTCGGTAGCGGTGTTACGAACTACACCGTCGCCGCGCCGAAGGTGTTCTGGTACACCTCACACCTCTCCTGTCCGCCTGCGCTACGCGAACCGGCAGTGCAAGGCTCAGGCTATAACGAGATCATAAGCCGAGTTGCCGTTCAGGGCAGCCCCACCCGCCAGATCTACAATGTTGACACCGGGTGCCGCATCTACGCGGTTGGCTCGAATATCGTTGCCGACAGCAACTACCTGTATTGGACGAATACGAGTGGCCTCGTCCGGCTCTCGGTCAACGCCAACCCTGGCGATCTGCCGCAGGTGTTGAGCGTGGCTGCGGCGAACAGCGGCGAGCTGGCAATTGATAGCGATACGATCTATGCGATCCAGGTTGCCGGTTCGAGCCCAAACTATACCTCGACGATTCGCAGTATCAAGACCGCCAATGGCACGACCGCCACGCTGACGACGCGCAATACATACGCGAGTGGCATCCAGGTCAGCCATTCGTTCTTCATTGTGGGCGGCGCGCGCGACTACGTCTACTGGAGTGAGAGCGGCACGCTGGAGCGCTACAACCTGAATACCAGTGCGCTCGATGCGATTGCGTCCACTGTCACCACCTTCGACGCCGAGGGCGGGCGCACCTTCTGCTTCCAGCTGATCTGCGGCAACTCGGATTTGGTCTACTTCAGCACGGGCAACCACGTCTTCTACTACAGCAACAGTGATGGAGTCACCACACCGATCTATACCAGTCCCAACACCTCGGTGCGCAGCATCACCACGGACGCCAATAACCTATTTATGATCGAGGAGTATTTCATTCCCTGCGCGAACCAGCCCTGCTTTGGTGGCACGTATACCGACTCTATCACCCGGCGCGGGCGCGGGGCCAGCGGCACCACCGATACCCTCTATACTGGCGTGACCTCCAATCTTATGGGGCCATCAGGACACCTGACCAACGCGAACGGCTATCTGCTCTGGCAAGATAGCGACCGTATCCTACGTCTGCCGGTCAATGCCGCCGCGCTGCCGCAGACGAACATGCGGGTCACTGGCCTGGAGATCACGCAGGGCATTCAGAAGCCCGACAACTCGGTGATCCTGATCGCGGGTCGGCGCACCTTCGTGCGGGTGTTTGTTAAATCTGATGGCACCGCCGTCGCCGGGGTGCCGGCGGTACTCCAGCAGCTTGATTCTAGAAATCAGGTGCTGGACTCGCTGCTGCCGATCAATAGTGTTGGCACCAGCATTACGGTGGGCGCAGCACCGCAGCGGGCCAACCTCAACGACAGCTTCCTCTTTGAGTTGCCCTGGAGCTGGATCAGCTCGGGCCTGCGGCTGCAGGCGGTACTCAACCCCTACCACGCTCCGCCGCAGGCAAGCTACGCCAACAATACCTTGACCGCTGGGCCGTTCAGCTTCAACCCTTCGCCCGCGCTCAAGGTGCAGTTTATCGCCTGGCAGTACGACTTCAATAACACGGTCTACTCATCGCGCTTTGTCAAGGACATTATCCAAACCTACTCGTGGATCCTGCGAACCTACCCGTTGGCAAGCAAGCTGGTCTTTGACAATAGTTCTACGCCAGGATTCCACCCGAACCTCTGGTTTAACTGGGATAGCACGCTGGGCGCAAAGGTGAACCAGACCGACCCTTCGTGTCAGGATCTGCTGGTGAAGAACGGGAATGGCACGGTGAAGAGCGATAACCGCAACCTCTGCGCCAGCCGCTACACTGATATTCAGATGGACGCAATGCGTACAGACAATGGTATCTCGGCGAGCCGCTTCTTCTACGGCTTCATCTCCGACGGGCTGAAGTTCCCGCGCGGCCAGGCGTGCTGCGCACCTGCCGTCTCGTCGGGGCCAGCCGGGGCGGGCACCTGGGGCTGGGACACCGACGGGTCGTATGCGGACTGGTATGCCGGTCACGAGATCGGGCATACCCTTGGGCGCGGCCACCCGGCGGCGGGCGGGTACATCAGCGATGCAAACCCCGGCTGCGGACATAGCCGCGACGACCCCAACTATCCGTACAGCGGGGCCGACATTGGGGCGACCGACGCCAGCGAGGGCTTTGACCCTGGCGATCCGAGCCTCGGCATCCCGGCGGCGATCTACCCTGGCACGCAGTGGCACGATGTGATGAGCTACTGCAACAACCAGTGGATCAGCGATTACACCTACAAGGGCATGTATGACTACATGATCGCCCACCCCTCGCTAAATGCGGTTGAGCCGACGGCGGCCCTCCGGGTCAGCGGCGATTTCCTGAGCGTGGCCGGGACGATCATCACCAGCACGAACAGCGCCAGCATTGTGCGCCTGCGCCACGCCACCAACGTCGCCAGCGTACCGGCGCGCACCCCCGGTGCGTACTCGATCCGTCTGTTCAACGCTGCCAACTCCCAACTCGCCGATTATCCCTTCACGCCCGCCGATGATAGCGGCGAAAACCAGATCGGTGCCCTCGGCTTCAGCCAAGTGGTGGACTTCGTTGCGGGAACCCGTCAGGTCACAATCGTGCGCCTGAGTGACGGCACGGTGCTGACGAGTATGAACATCAGTTCCAACCCGCCGGTGGTGAGCCAGGTGGCCCTGCAAAACCCACCCAACCCGGTGACGGGAACGGTGACGCTGGGCTGGAGCGCCAGCGACCCTGACGGAGACCAACTGACGTTCGATGTCTTCTATAGCCGTGACGCTGGCGTGACCTGGCAGCCGGTACGCTCGGGCGTGACGGCCACCAGCGTTACGATTGACACGGCGCAGCTAGGCGGCAGCGGCAGCGCCATCCTGCGCGTGGTCGCCAGCGATAGCGCCAACACCGGCCAGGCCGATAGCGCACCGTTCACGGTGGCCGCCAAGCCGCCCACGCCGCTGATCCTGACGCCTGGTAATGGGACGCATATTCACTTTGGGCAGCTCGTCAACTTCAACGGCACCGCCATTGATCCCCAGGATGGCGGCGTAACCGGCGCGGGTCTCGTCTGGTCAAGCACAGCCGGCAGCCTAGGCACGGGCGAGCAGATCTCGTCTACCAGTCTACCGGTTGGTACAAACGTGATCACACTCACAGCAACGAATAGCGCAAGCCTCTCAGCCAGTGCCACCGTCACCGTCACGGTGGACGATGACCTGAGCTTGCCGGGGCCAACCCTGAGCGTCGGGCCAACCCGGTTTGACTGGCAATTCGCCGCTGGCGCAACCACAGTCCAGACCCAGACGCTGCACGTGAGCAATGTGGGTGCGGACACCGTCGTCAACTGGACGGCCAGCTCGGATGCGACATGGCTGAACATCGCACCGACCTCGGGCACAGCACCGGGCGACGTCACGCTCACGGTCGATCCCGCAGCGATCACCGACGGCAGCTATCTTAGCGCCACCCTGACCCTGACCTTGCCCGCCGGTACGGGCACCGCCACTCAGACCCTGCACATCCCACTGAGCGCATCGAAGGGCTTCTCGTTCATCAACCCTCGGCCATCAACCACCAGCACCTTCACGACCTATCTACCGCTGGTTCAGCGCTAACCCCAAGCCTCTTAGAGGTTCCGGTTTCGTGCCTGGTACTCCGTCCGAGCAATTCTGAGTCACACAAAAAGAGTTCGTGCGGAGAGGCTTGTCCCTCTCCGCACGAACTCTTTTTGTGTGACTAACAGCATAACCTTACCGCGACTAACAGCATAACTTTGCCGCAAACGTAGGTCTAAAGAGCGAAACCGTGTAGAAAATATCAGACTCTCCCCTATGTCCCCATCCTGCATCGTATCCGCTATACTTACCGATGACACCTCTGGTACGGGAGAGTGACGAGGGAACCCTGTGAACGACCCCGCCGACCTGGAACTCAGCCTGCGACGCAAGGACGCCGTGCGCTACACGGTTGACCTCGTCTTCAGCCAACCCGGCAGCGAGGCCGATGTGCGCCCGCTTGGTCAACAGTCCGTCTGCGTCATCTTTGAGATGGATCGGCTCCGGGAGATGGCACTCGATCCGGTAGGCTACGGGCGGGCGCTGACGGAGATGCTCCTGGGCGATCCAGCCCTTGCCACCGCGTTCGCCCAGTGTCGCACTGCGGCGCAGAGCCACCGGATGTCGCTGCGCCTGCGTCTGGCGATTGCACCCGACGCCCCCGAGTTGCACGCCATCCGCTGGGGGACTCTGCGCGATCCGCAGACCGACCAGCCCCTCGCCCTCAGTGAGCAGATCCTGCTCACCCGCGCTCTAGGCAGCGCCGACTGGCAGCCAGTGACGCTGCGAGCCAAGGGCGATCTACGCGCCCTCGTAGTGATTGCGGCACCCGCTGGGCTGGATCGCTTCAACCTGGCGCTGATGGATGCGGACGTCGAGCGACAGGTGGCACTCACCGGCATGAGCGAGATTCCCGCCACCGTACTGACTGCACCGGGTCAGGCCAGTCTGCGAACACTCATCCGCCATTTGCGCGACGGCTACGACATCCTGTATCTGGTGGCCCACGGGACGGTGGTGGATGCGCACCTCCTGCGAGCCGAGGAGCGGCGTGGGGTCACGTGGTACGAACTGGCCCACGACCGACTGATCGCCCCGGTGCGCCAGGACAATGCGATCTGGTTTGAGGCCCACCTCAGCGCGTTGCAACGTCAGGCGCGCCTGTGGGATAGCGCCAACCGGCCCGATGGTCTGTTGCTGCGCGGCGGGCACTGCGCCAAGCCGAGCGTGATCTGCGTGAGCCGGAGTTGAGCGAGAGTGAGCGGGCATTTCTGGCGGAATGCCGACATGCACAGAAAATGGCCAAACGTAAACGTCAGTGGTCGCTGCTCTTTGTCATTATCCTTGTTGCCCTCATCCTTGGGCTGATGAAAATCGTCTATGGCGGAAATGACTGCGATGAAGAGTGGTCGTGCAACCGCTGAAGCGGGACAGAATCTGGCCCTCAGTGCATTCGCGAACGAGCAGACCGCACGCGCACAGGCGCAGATAGAGAAGCAGATTGCCGATGACCTCGCTCGCTTTGCGAATGCGCAGGCGCTGGTTATCCAGTCTCAGGCAGCTCTGACCCGCGATCCTGAGTTTAGCATGCTCGTCGCGTTGAAGGCCATGACGTACAGTGTGAACCCGCAGGTGGCTGATGCGCTACGCGAGACGGTATTTGCGTTTCCCCTCGCTGTGACACTGCATCAACAACCAACCCAACCGGAGCCAGTCGTCCGATGGATTGCCTTTGATCGCCAAACACGCCATTTTGCGGCGGGTAATGCCGTAGGAGATGTTCTCATCTGGAGCTACGACCCACAGAGTGACCAATGGAACGATCAGCCCACCGTACTCCACGGACATACCGGCGCGGTCACTGCTGGCGCATTCAGCCCGGATGGCACGCAACTCGCTACCGCTGGCACCGGTGGTGGTCATGGAAATAGCTCTAGACCAGACCAAGGATCACATACGGCGAAAATGGCGTTTGTTGTAGCACCTACCGGCACGACAGAATCGATCTCGACATCCACCAGCACGACAGAATCGAACCCAGCACCCACTAGCACGACAGAATCGAACCCGGCACCCACCAGTCCGGCGTATCCAAACCCAACAGCCGACAGCCCAGCCAGATCGAACCCGGCACCCGCCAAGCCAGCCAACCCAAACCCGCCACCGGCTAACCCGGCGTACCCGTAACGCTGACGCCCAGGTAGGGGTTGTGGGACGTGTAGGGGTGGCCCTTCCAGGGTATGGGCTATCGTACCAGCCTAAACAAGAAGCGGCCAGATCAGTGCCAATTGTCTGACGCTGATCTGACCACACAGCAGGTCAAGGACTCTCCCCGATGCGATATGATGTCTACTTTGTCCGAATGCGGATCTGGTAGGCACCGTACCCCTGCGCAAAGTGCGGGAAAACGTGAATGTAGTACTCGCTGTTTAGCAGGGCTTGAAACTCCACTGACGTATGAACCTCGCCTTCACCCTTCGGATAGCACTGGGCAGCCTGAAGCTCAGCGGCTGCATTGAAGATCGCTATCCCAACCCCCTTAAACGTGTTATCGCTTCCGTAGCAGTTATAACGGTTGGTTCCTAGCTTCAGTGTGTCAGCGACATTGACCACCTCAATGACATAGGTAACCCCCGCCTTTGCGGGAAAATGATACCAATCAACATCCGGAGCATTTGTGCTATAGCCGGGAGTGCGCTCCTCAAAAGCGCTTATGACTGAGCTACGATCCTTCAAGTCCATAGCTGCAGCATTCGCCTGACGATTATTCGGCTCAAGCGTAACCGGATCCTGAGCTGCACCGGGCTCATCGTGTTTGGGGAGAATTCGGATGCTATAGATGCCGGATACCGTCGCAACCTGTGGGAAGACCCGTATATAGTACGGGCCAGCAACTTGCGCGGTGAACTCGATAATATTGTGGACATCGCCTGCCCCGGTTGGCATACAACTAGGCTTTATGAGATCAAGGTTAGGATTCAGCACGGCTAAGCCGAGACCGTTAAATGTCCCATCCCATTCATAGCAGTTGTAGCGTGTCGAACCAAGACTAAGGAGATCTTCCACATTATAGATCTCGACAACGTAGGTGCGACCAGCCTGTGCATTGAATGTGTACCAGTCAACATCTGCCTGATCAGAGAGATAGCCGCTGCTGTGACTTTCGATAGCGCTCGTGATCGCGTTTTCCAGACCGGGTTTGATCGGAAAAGCGTTCATCGGGTCATTGTTGGGCTCTAGTGTATTCTCGATCCATGCAGCTCCCTTCTCATCATACTTGGGCGCAATGCGCAGGCGATACTTGCCAACAACTGTCTCTGCTTGAGGGGCTACCTCAATCACATAGCGCCCACTTACTACCGCCTTAACGCGCACAGCTTCAAAGGTATTTCCTCCCGCATTCTGCGCGCACTGCCAAGCCACCGCATTATCAGCTGGATCATAGATGGCAAGCCGCAGGCCCTTAAAGGTACCATCCCAACCAAAGCAGTTATATCGGCTCGTTGCCAAACCGAGCGTGCTGTCAACTGCGTAGAGTTCGACGACGTAGCTTTGCCCAGCAATCGCATCGAAGGCAAAGTTATCAACATCCTTGTAAGCGTTGATCTCTGCCGCAACAGGGTGGTTGGCACCTATAGTACTCAGCAGTTGCGCCGTAGCGTGCTTGTCGTTTGGCTCCCGCTCGGGGATAGTAGGCGCATCAAGAAAGACCTGGATGTTTTGGGATGCCTGATCGGGGATAAAGACGCTGGCCTGGCCCTTCCCTACATCCTGGCGGTTCTGCGTCAAAATGGGGGCGACATTTAATACCTGAGTGACGGTATCAATACGCACATCCTGAAGTTGGTCAGGATATAAGACAACATTCTGGTTGGTGATTTTGCTCGCCTCAGCGCCGACTGTTAGATTGGCATCAAGATCTTTACTGGAGAACTTGATGTGGAATTTCGCCAGACCATTGTCGTCGGTGAACTCTTTGAATGGATCACTACCGACAATGAGTTGCACTTCGGCCTTGTTGATCGGATGTAGATCATTCTTGTTTACGACACGAACTAGGACGGTGCGTAGATCTTCGTTCAGAGAGTGGAGGCTGATTGATAGGTCGTGGTTGTGCGACAGGTTGATAGTTTCTTCATAGACTTGAAAGTCACTCGCGCCTACCACGAGGCGTGCGTCGCCCAACGTGGAGTTTGCGATGAATGATGCCATGCCGTTAGAGTCGGTAGCCTGCTTTACCGGCGTCTCGCCGCCGTGGAGTAGAATGACATTTGCACGTGATACCGGGTTGCCTTGAAGGTCTGCTACACGTACGGCGATCTTCGTTTCGCAGGGGCAATGCCCAATAAACAAGTAGTAGGAAACACCAATTATCGCCGCTACGATCACGGTAGCCCCTAGCCCAAATTTCCATGAACGCTGCCAGCGTGCGATGGCAGCAGCGAGCATCAAGCTACCAATGGAGATAGCCAAGATGGGCCAGAAGTCAACGCCCAGGACGTATATCCACGCGCCGCCGCCCACAATTACCAGCGTGGCGGCTGCAACGTAGCCTATGAGTACACGGCTCGGGCCGCGTCGTGCTGGTCTGTCCACCGTAGTGGCCGATGGTGTCGCTTCAACGAGATGGCTCGTTCGTGTTGGTTCTACGGTTGGCGGCGTAGCCTGGGCGAGCACAGGGGAAGACTCACCCGGTACCTGATCCGGCGTAGTAGAATCCGGCTTGATCGGCGGCTGTTCGTTGTCGTTCTCCGTGGTCATGATGCCTCCCTCCTAGTTTTTGGACGCTCATGCGCAGACAGAGGACAGAGGCACGTCGCTGTGCCATCACCTCCTGAAAACAATGTCTATTTTGTCGAGAAGATGTGAAGATAATAACACTCTTTTTGACCCTTTGCACCCCCTAATTTCTGAGTGCGGCGAGAGGTTGGTTCTAGAAGGATACGATGGGGGTTTTGGAAAAAGCCTACGGGGTTCCGACAGTGATTTCGTGACGCTCCGTATCGAGCTGGACATCCTGAAGCGTATCTGGCTGTAGTGTGACGAGTTGATTACTTGTCTTACGACCCTCGGCCGAGACGTTTAGGTCTGCCAATAACGTCTGCGCGTTGAATGGCAAATCAAAGTGGGCAATCCCATTCTTGTCTGTAACGCCGCTGTATGGTGTACTGCCCACGATCAGCGTCACCTCTGCATTCTGTACCGGAACAAATCGTGCCGCCTCGACCACACGGATCAGGACACCTCGCTTATTTGAGTCACGCGGTGTAAGCACGATAGGCCAGGGACCAGGCCGCGTCAGATCAAGGGCTTCGTTGTGAGACTCGTACCCTTCAGCAAGTACCATGAGTTCGGCACTGGGCACTTGGGGAACCGCGTCTATCTGTCCGAGGCCGAACGAATCACTTACAGTTGCATGCTTCTCGTTTCCCGTAATAGCAATGATATGTGCCCCGCCGATTGGGTCTCCGTTCTGTTTCGCTATACGAAATACCGCAGTGGTTTTTGGAGCAGGGTGTAAGTCTGGGCTGCGTAGCCAGATGTACCCCCCGGCGATGATAATACCGGCACCAAGGATTGCGGCTATGGTAGCCCAGGAACGTTGCTTCCGAAAGGCAAGCATGCCGATGACGGCTCCGGCTGCTCCAATTACTGTAAGCAGTGGCTCAAAGCCGGGGAGAATCACAAGCCAAAGAGTCGCTACGATGAGTGTGGTTAAGGCGATGCCAAGGGCAAGCACCGGAGCTAGTGTTGATGTTGGTTTCTGTGATACAGAAGTCTCTGACTTAGGCTGCTCCAGCGGTGGCGCTATCTGGTCGGCAACACGAGAGATCTGGCTCTGATCTATTTCTACATGCGTGTGTGGCTCGGCTAGTCGCCAAAGCCGACCGTCTCGCAGCCGTAGGAAGAGTACGGGCATCCACCACGGCTGCTCATCGCTAAGCTCTGTTCGGGCGATAGCTACTGCTCGATCTACTTCTCCATTAGCGCACAGCCGAGCGAAAAAGCGAGGCATAAACTGTGCAACCATTTTGACCGGCACGGCACCTTGAAAGCCTAGCACAGCTCCTACGCCCGCACGAGCCAAACGTGGCCCAAGGGCTGCCACAACATCATCATCATAGTTAGTGCCCGCACTCGCACAAGATGCGAGAACGATGAGCAGCGGACGCAGCGCTGACTCAAGGCCCGCAATATGCTCCACGAGGGCGTTTCCTGAAAGCATCGCGGTAGAGCCATCCTTAGCTTCAAGCCAGAGATATGCATCTCCGTGGCGGATCTGGCTATGAGCTATGACGTAAAGGATGTGACAGCCATTGTTTAGCGCGGTGAAAAGCGCCTCTTGCGTCACAGCGTGGCCATCCCCAGAACGAGCAAGTATCGTACGCTTGAAATCCTTCAGATCTCTATCTGTTCGATCAAGCTCTTCAGGTACGGAAATAGGGGCGAGCTTGAATTGGTTAAGGTCTGTTGGATTCGCAATGGCAACGAGGGCCGTAACTTCAGATAGCATTGGCAACTGTGTACGCCATAAATCCTCTGTGGCAATGTAGCGAGACAGCAATACCTGTCTGCTCTTCGCCATACTATGACTCACATTCACAGATGGATTGAGCAATAGTTCCCAGCGCAAATGTTGAAGACTATCAGCCGATGGCTCAAGCCGAAGACGCAGCCGAATCAGCGCCTCCCAGCCAGCAGCAAAATCGCTTGCTGTGCGCCATGCGTTGCGCATCTGTTCTTCTCTAAAGAGGGCGTCCGTGAGCTGTTTTTCATATGCGGGGACATCTAGGTAGGCCGCACGGAGCGAAATGAGGTCGAATATGAGCTGCGCATCTGTCGCAAGTCGGCGCTCGTCCTGGCTATCGGGCAGACGCATGACCACATCGGCAGTGTACGTCCGTGAATCCTTCGCCCTGATTACAATTTCGACATCAACAACTCGTCGTTTTTCTTCTACCTCAGCGTGACCGGGAGGGAGCTTACTCGTAGAGGCCGCCGGAGATGCACTGCGCGAACTCTCTGCGGCATGAGTTCGTTGGGTTTTCACCGTCTCTCCATACAGACGCTGGGACATTGTTTGAGGACACCTGTCCGCTACGGCTGTCCTTAGCGTGGGCCTGGGCAAATGCCTCTAGGCTGTCCTGGCTATCCATAAAGCAATCAACAATTCGAGTGTAAGGCATCTTTCGGGCAGATGTCAATGTGATTGAAATGCAGATCGTTGGAAGAGATAGTCGCCGGCGCGGCGCAGGCTGATCAATCGCAGGCGCGGCGGGTTGTCGGGGTGAAATCCGACGCCCTCAACCAGGCTGGGGCGCGGCGGGCGACCGGGGGGGCTGCCGATCACAATTGGGCTGATGGTGAGGAAGGTCTCGTCAATCAGGCGGGCGGCGATTAGTGCGCCGTAGATCCGTGCGCCGCCCTCACTAAGCAGACTGCGCACACCGTAGTTGGCTCGCAGGTCGGCCAGCAGCACCGGCAGATTGACCGATTCGTCTGGCGAGATATGGTAGGCAAGGCCAGGACGGTCGCCGAGGCATGCGTGGGCGCGGGCGGCACCTGCGGCGGTGGTGGCAACCAAGGTTGGCAGATCACCGCGCAGGGCATAAGCATCGGCTGGCAGATCGCCGCTGGCGCTGACCACAATTAGCAGCGGGATAGGCGTTCGGCCCTCGGCGGCGCGCAGTTCGCTGAAGAATGGTGCATCGGTGGGGAAGACCTGATCTGGCGTCCAGAGGTGGTGACGGGCCACGCGCAGAGTGCCTGCTCCGGTGATAATCGCATCGGCGCGGGCGCGGATTAGGGCCATGAGCCAGGTATCGTGGCGGCTATGGCAACTCACGTCGCCGCCACCAGAGCGACCGGGTTCATCGAAGGAGATCCGGCCATCGTGCGAGGCCACAAAGTTGGTGAAGACGTAGGGACGCTGGGCGGGGGCGGGGGGAAGATGCCAATCACTGGCATAGATTGCACGGGCGGGGGCAGGCAGTCCGGGGCCAATATGGGCACCCTCATCAAAGAGCAGGTCGTAGGCTGCGCCTGGGCCAACAGGTCGCATCAAGCGCACCTCTACGATGGTGGCATTACCGCACCGATGCGAGACACCCCGGCGACAAGGTGCTGACCCGTGCTGATCAGTAAATGGGCGGCGTCACGCTGAATGAGTAGGTCGGTGCGGCAGCCGAGACGTACCGTGCCGAGGCGAGTACCGGCCTCAACAACATCGCCGACCTGAGTCTTGCAGACGATCCTCCGACCAATCGGGCTCGCGATCTGAATAACCAAGATCGGCCCCCACGCCGTATCAATACCAACGTAGACCCGCTCATTGCGCTCGGCGGCCTGCGAGTCGTTCGCGGAGCGATACTCACCGGACACATGGGCGACATAGCGCACCGTACCACTGGCGGGACTGCGGCAGACCGGCACATCCAGAGGTGACACCGCCGTAACAATTCGCATGCAGTCGGTGTGCATAAAGCGGTGATCGTAGATCTCGTCAATCAGCAGGACGGCACCATCGGCGGCAGCGAAGAGCCCGTTTGGATCAAGCGGCGTCGTCCGATCAGGGTCGCGATAGAGTGCGGCGGTGAGGGCGGTGAGGGCGAGGGGCAGAGGTGCCAATCGGGGGCGCAGCCCGAGGACGATACCCGTCAGCCCGATCCCAATGCTGAGCAGAGGTGTCGCCTCCGCATCAAACCCAGGGATACGTGACACGCGATCCTTTGCGGTAGTCTGCTCTGGCGTTGGTGCGGGTGTCTGCGGTTCCATGAGGCGATTCTAGCACGGCTACGGGTTAAGCGCAACTAACACGGGGTTCCGAAAATTCGCAACAGGTTTGGGTATACAACTCCTCTACTGAGGAGGCAGGAGGCAGGGAGTCGTCCTCCTGCCTCCTGCCTCCCGCCTCCCGCCTCCCGCCTCTGATCACCCTTCCGCAAGCAAGGTTGCGATATATTGCACTGTGGCTCGGCGACCCTGGGGGTGCAGGCGACGCCAGAGCGAGAGCAGATGATCCTCATCGGAA
Organism: Chloroflexales bacterium; assembly: GCA_037134395.1. Lineage (GTDB taxonomy): Bacteria > Chloroflexota > Chloroflexia > Chloroflexales > Chloroflexaceae > Oscillochloris. The sequence continues at coordinate 6,264 of JBAXMH010000071.1, read as the reverse complement.
CTGCTGGGCGGCGGTACGACAGATGCGGCGATGGGGGTAGCCAGAGCCTCGGCGATCACCGGGTAGATCGTCACGCCCTGAGAGACCGCTGCGATTCGTGTCGGCTGGGTATCTGGCTCTTCCGGAGCTTCAGGCTCAGCGAACTTGCCGCCGTTCTCAGCCACCTGATTGGCCACAATCATACTCGCCAGTTGGAGTGAGTCTACATCGAGAGCCTCAACAAGTCGCCGGGCCTGATCCGAGTCCGGTAGCGTCTGACCACTCAGATAGTTGCGCAGTGCCCCGTCGCTGATCTTTGTTTCGCGGGTAAGCTTGGCACGCGAGAAGCGGCCCTTAAGCTGAGCCCCCAGCCAGTCGCTAAACTTCGGTGCCGCCTCGGGCAATAGATCCAAGCGTCGGCGCACCTCGTCGGACGAGATGCCCAACGTTTCGCCGATCAGGTCAATGGTCTTCTGGCGGGGGCGCTGGGTTTTCCCCAGAATGAACTGACGTAGCGAGATGGGGCCAACTCCAAGATCATCGGCAAAGTCGCTGATTGACTGATCGCGATTCATTGCGGCGTGAAAGAGTAACACCGAGAGTGGCAGTTTCTCAGAGAACGAGTCATTGGCAAACATTGGCAAACACTCCTCCTAATTACGGGTACAAACTGAGGGCAGCGCAACGCTAGTGACATCCGTATGGATGTCCATTCGCCGATTCTTTATCACGTATAAGTATTGGTGAATCGTATTGAATACTGATAGAGCCTTAATACATCAAAGTATAAAACATCCTAACCACATTGTCAAGCATATTCGTGACCATTTTATGGATTTTGTGTGAAATTACTGCGTTTAAACGCAGTTTGTTCGTTGACGTGATCGATTTAGAGCCGATTCTTCTGTCGCAGAGGCGTGTGAAGGGCACAATCAGAGGTATCATATTGTTCGCGCAGCCGTAGTTCAGTGTGTTACAATAGCGGTTACTATGGGTCGTTGTCGCCCCGACGTATCATCCGCAGAGCTGAACCAGGGATAACCTGTGACCATTAACCGAACACCCTTCACGGTCGAAGACCTCTACGATGTGGCATGGCTCGAAGATGTGCGAATCAGCCCAGACGGGAGGAGCGTGGCCTTCGTCAAGGTTACGGCTGATCGTGTGGCCAATAGCTATGGACGTTCCATTTACCTCGCCTCAACAAGTGGAGGCTCCGTCCGTCGCTTTAGCTCGGGTCGCACGGATCATCAGCCGCGCTGGAGCCCCGACGGCAGCCGACTTGCCTTTGTTTCCGCACGCGATGACGAGGGCGGCCAGATCTATGTGATCAGTGTGGGTGGTGGCGAGGCGCAGCAGCTCACATCCCTGCCTAACGGTGTCAGCGACCCCACGTGGAGTCCCGATGGTCGTATGATCGCCTGCCTCTCCCCGGTCAATGCAGATGAGCGCCGTCGTGAGGATTCGGGCGATCCCTCGCCCGTCCCCGCTGATGCCTGGGCCGCCAAGCGATCCAAGGATCAGCGTGCCCACGATGAGGAACTGCGTCAGGATCCGCGTGTGGTGACGAAGTTGCCCTATCGCAGCGGCACCAGTTTCTTTGATGATCGCCGCCGTCACCTCTACCTTGTGGAAGTGCCTGAGGGTGATGTTGATCAGCCCGCCACCGCCCGCCGTATTACCCACGGCGACCTGCACTACTCTCCACCGGCGTGGATGCGTGACGGAGCCAGTCTCATCACGACCGCGACCCGCGACCCGGAGGCCGACTCGCTTTTTGCCTACTATGATGTGCTGCGTGTCCCGGTTGATGGCGGAACGCCCCAGACACTCACGAAGGCCGGTCACTCCTGCTTCGATCCGCAACCCTCACCTGATGGCTCGCAGATTGCCTTCCTCCGCATACGCGAGGATCGCCTCCTCGCCGAGGGGAACCGGGTTGCGATCATCCCCGCTGACGGCGGCGAACCCCACGACCTTACCGCCCACGCCGACCTTGATATTGAGCAGTTCTATTGGCAGCCCGACAGTCACGGCATCCTCTTCCTGGCTGGATGGCGAGGCAATGCTCATGTCTACGCAATCGGGCTGCCCGGCACGCCCACCTATCGCAACGGGGCAACACTGGTACCGGGAACCCGCATCGTGAGCGACTTTTCTGTCGCCCAGGATGGAACCATCGCCTTCATTGCCAGTGCCCCCGACAACCCGTGCGATCTGTTTGTGCGTGCGCCCGATGGGAGCGAACGTCAGATCACGAGCATTAACCAAGATCTCCTCGCCGCCCGCATGGTTATGCCCACCGAAGAGATAATCTACAACGCTCCCGACGGTGCCGAGGTGCAGGGCTGGGTACTCTACCCACCCGACTTTGATCCGGCAAAGCAGTACCCGCTGGCCGTACATATCCACGGTGGCCCGCATGCGATGTGGGGGCCGAGCTATCGCTCCATGTGGCACGAGTGGCAGACGACGGCATCTGCCGGTTATATCTGCTTCTTCTGTAACCCGCGTGGCAGCAATGGCTATGGTGAGCAGTGGCGCGATGCCATTCACGGAAAATGGGGCGAGGCCGACCAGGATGATATTTACGCGGGGATGGATGTTTTGATTGCCCGTGGCTGCGTGGATCAGCAGCGCATCGCGGTGACAGGCGGTTCCTATGGCGGTTATATGACCACCTGGCTGATCAGCCACAGCGACCGCTTCCGCTGCGCGGTGTCTGCCCGTGGTGTGTATAACCTGCTCACCGAGCATAGCACCAGCGACGCCCACGAGCTGATCGAGATTGAGTTTAGCGGCTACCCCTGGGATCTCTACGAGGAGCTGTGGGATCACTCACCTCTCGCTCATGCCCATAAGATCAATACACCTCTGCTCATTCTCCACAGTGAGCGCGACTACCGCGTACCAATCAGCGAGGCTGAACAGCTCTTCGCTATCCTGCGTCGTCAGAAGAAAATTGTCGAGTTTGTGCGCTACCCCCGCGAGGGTCACGAACTCACCCGTGCAGGCGAACCCGATCATCGTGCCGACCACATGCGCCGCACGCTGGCCTGGTTTCATCGCTTCTGCCAGGAGTCCGAACCATGAGTGATCCGCCCACCCGACCGGATTTACAGCAGTGGGATAACCTGCGTCCTGAGCAGATTATTGATAGTCTGATCTACGAGATCTACCACCCGGTGAGTCTGCTGGGGAGCCAACTCAAGCGGCTGACCGATGACGAGGATCCGATCTCCGAGGATGACTATGAGGCAATCTTTGAGCAGATGCACCAGGCTGTGCGCCAATTGAGCCGCACCGTGGTTCATCTCAAGCGTTACAGCGAGGGTCTGAAGCGGGGCTGATCGGGTTAGGGACTGGGCGGGTGTCGGGTAGGGGCGCGTCGCGACGCGCCCCTACAGTCCGTTTTCATCGCGGCGTTGTGCGCCATGCGCATGAACGTCTTCTGCGGCATTGTTGCTATATCCTGTGCTGGAGCGCCCACAGGGCGGCCTGAGTGCGATCACGCATATCGAGCTTACTCAGGATGCTGCTGATGTGGTTCTTTACGGTGCCCACACTAATCGCCAAGGCCGCGCTGATCTCCTGGTTTGTGCTGCCCAAGGCGAGCATATGCAGGATGCTGCGCTCGCGTTCGGTGAGCAACTCGGCGCACGCGGGCAGAGGCGGGCGGGCGGGGGCGGGCGGCGAGGGCGATGCGGCCATGCGGCTAAGGTAGGGTAGCAGGTGAGCGGTGATCTCGGGGCTGAGCAGGGCACCGCCAGCGGCCACGGTGCGTACTGCGTCGGCCAGGGCGCGGTGATCGACATCTTTGAGCAGGTAGCCACGTGCCCCGGCGGCGATCCCACGGAACACATACTCATCGTCGCCGAAGGTGGTGAGAATGATCACCGCCGCACGTCCCCCCGACTCGGTAAGCCGACGGGTTGCCTCCACACCATCCAGCACCGGCATCATGATGTCCATCAGCACCACATCGGGATCGAGCGCACGCACCATAGCCAGAGCCTCGGCTCCGTCACCGGCCTGACCAACAACCTCAATATCGGGCTTGCGGGATAGGAGCGACTGGATACCGGTGCGGATCAGGGTCTGGTCATCAACGATCAGGACACGGATCTTCTCGGCCATTAGAGGCTACTCTCGTTAGGGACGACCAGCATAAGCCGAAAGCCGCCCTCAGGCAAGGAGGCTGCTTCGATCCCGCCACCGAGAGCCTCGGCCCGTTCGCGCAGCCCCACAAGGCCATAGCTTCCCTGCGAGGCTGCAGCCCTGATTGCCTGAGCGTCGGGATCATCGGTGGGCAGATGGTCGTTCAACACGGTGACGGTGACGTGGCGAGGGGTGCGGTCAATTTGCACTACGATTGTGCCAGGATGAGCGTGCTTGCAGGCATTAGCTAATCCCTCCTGTACGGCCCGGTAGATCGTACAGGCGACGGTCGGGGTGAGATCATCAAGACACGCATGTGCCTGCAAGTCAACGGCAACGGACGCGCTCTGCCGACACTGCGCCACTACATCGGCGAGGGCAGGGCCAAGAGTACGGCCATCCAGGGGCAGTTCGGCATCGGCCACAGATAGTACGCTGCGCCAGGCCGCACGGAGTTGCTCGCGACTGATCTGGAGCTGGTCGAGGGTCTGCTCGGCGCTCTCAGATACCAGATCCTCGGCTAGTTGGAGCTGGAGGTTAATCAGCACTAGCCGCGAGCCAAGATCGTCGTGAAACTCGCGAGCCAGGCGCGTGCGCTCGGCGGCTACCGCCAGCATGCGTACCTCCGAGGTCTGCTGCTCAATCTCGCTTCCCAGGAGCGCTGCTCGTAGCTCCGCCTGGCGGCGCTGATCAAGCTGGCGGCGGGCCAGGAGGAGTGGGCCGAGAACCGTTGCCGCCGACACCGCACAGATCAGCAGACTCTCGGCGTCCATCGTCTGGGGGCGCATGCGGGCCAGGAGCAATCCAATCGCCGTGGGCACACCGGTCAAGAAGATCACAATCTGGCTCAAGGGCAGGCGCAGGGCGATCTGCCAAAGCACCAGCAGCAGCCCCAGCATAATGGGCAGAGCCTGGGTAGTGATCGCCAGCGCCACCACAGCCAGAGTTTGCCCTACCAAGCCGATCTGAAGGAGCAGAGAGTTGCGCGCCCGCAGAGTGTAGATATAGGCCAGCAGGAGCAGCGCGTAAAGTGCAAGCAGGGGCAGGATCATGTCGGGGGCAGGGCGCTGTTGGAGCATCGTCACCAGCAGCGAGAGAGCGACGAAGATGATCGGCAATACCCAACTGAGGATCTGATAGGGCTGAGACGAGATCACCAACTCATCGAAGGGCATGGCCGCCATCGTCGTGATCACCGGCGGGGGAGCCTGATCATCCTCGCCCCGGCGCAGCAGAGTAATCGCCATACGCAGACGATCCACCGCCGCCCCCGCTGACGCCCGAGTCTGAGCTACTGTCGTCTGGAGGCGTGAGAGGTTCGTGTGAGCCTGCCCAATAGCCGCCACAATGCTCTGCTCGGTGCGAGCCAGGGCCGCCTGCACCTCGCCCGTGAGCATCTGGGCCAGCCGACGGCGCTCCTCTAACGCCACACACTGCTGCACCTCGCGCAGCGCCGTCGAGAGGCTATCGTAGCGCTGCTGCATCTGGAGCAGCATCTGCTGGGCCTGCTCGCCGCGCCGGTGCTGGCGCATATAGATAATCGCCGCGATGATCGCGCAGGTGGCGGGGAAGGCCAGAGCCAGGTTGCTCTGGATCCAGGCCAGCACGCTCGCCGTGGCCATGATCACGCCTCCGCTCCACAGCGCCCAGACGCCCACCGCAAACGGAATCCAGAGCCAAGGCCGGAACAGGGTGAGCGCCTGAAGGACAATGGCGAGATAGACGTAATCTATGAGCGGTGTCGGGAAGAGGTTCTGCGCCACCGCCGTCAGCACACACTGGAATAGCAGGTAGAGGATCTGGAGCCAGAGCGGCAGGCGTCGGGCGGGTATCACCACCGTGATGATCAGTTGCACCCCCATGATCGCACACATTGCCCAGTAGCGCTCCGGTGCCCCCCCAAAGCTGACCGCCCCACGTAGACCAACCCCGCTCAGCGGAGTCATGAGCAGCGCAAACCCCACGATCCCCTGGAGTGCGAGCGGGTAGGGGATATGGCGGTTAATGAAGGTATGAAACTGTTGGGATGTGCGAATCATGCTCATAGTGTAGCATATTCATCCGAGGTGGAAATAGCCGATAGCCGATAGCCGATAGCCGATAGCCGATAGTACTACAGTTGTAAAT
>JBAXMH010000070.1:0-20338 GCA_037134395.1 Chloroflexales bacterium | reverse complement strand
CCACCTGCCTCCTGCCTCCTGCCTCCTGCCCCCTGCCTCCTGCCTCCTGCCTCCTACTCTTCCCCCAGCAGCCACTCCAGGGCCAGCAGGTAGCCGCGCCAGCCCAGGCCGCTGATCTGGCCGGTTACCACGGGGGCAACGACTGATGTGTGGCGGAATGGCTCGCGCTTGTAGACGTTTGAGATGTGTACCTCGATAATGGGAGTCTTGATCATGGCGAGGGCGTCACGCAGCGATAGCCCGTAGTGAGTCAGGGCACCGGGGTTGATGATCAGCCCGTCGGCGGCCCAGCCCGCGCCATGGATAACGTCAACCAGGGCACCTTCGTGATTTGACTGGAAGGTACTCAGGGTTGCGCCCACCGCTGTCGCTCGTTCGATGAGAGCGGCGTCAATCGCGGCGAGAGTCATTGCCCCGTAGATCTCCGGCTCCCGCCGACCTAGCATGTTGAGATTTGGTCCGTGGATGACCACAATGTTGCGTGCCATGCCCGCTCCTCTTATTGAACAACTAGCGGTAGAAATGACCGATAGGTTGCCTTCATCGCTGGGGCAATATAGACGAACCGCAGGCGCACCTCGCCAATCACAGTCGAATCAGAGCGCGAACGCGCCTGAATGGTGATGGTCTTGGTGGGGCCGGGTTCCACGTTGCTGGGTACCGTCACCTTTACCGCAACGTTATAGTCGGTCTCGCGGGGATTGAGCGGGTCGAACGAAAGTATCTCGACCGACCAGCCGTTGTCGGCACCGAGGATGACGAAGTCGAAGGTGTCGCTGCCGTTGCCGTTGTTCTTCAGCACCAGATCGCGCATGCGGAGCGTGCCACTGCTGGGTGTCACCGCCTGTGCTTGGTCGGGGGTGAAGTTGACCGCCGCTGTCTGGCCTACGCTGATCTGTTCATGGACCTGGCCGTATGAGACCTTCGGGTTGATGTTTGATACTACCCGCACCAGTCCCTGATTGATCGTTCCGGCTGGGGTGTTATTGTCGTTTGGTACGTCAATCATCACCGATATGACTTGGCTGGCACCTGGCGCGAGGGTGAATTGATCCGGTGTGACACCCTCGCCCCAGGAGATGGAGTTGGTCGCGGTGACGGTGTAGGTGTCAACGCTAATGCCGACGTTGGTGACGGTGTGGGTAAAGACGAGGGTGGCATTGGGATAGCCCACGCCGATACGGTCAGGGGTGATCAGGACACCGTAAGAGTCTCCGATCCGGGATATGTCGGTTGCGCTGGCGAGGATCGGTGCGGATGTACCCAGCTTCGTTACCTGGAGCGTTGTGCTGTTGCTCGTTCCGCCGGGAACTCCGGTGGGCAGGTGGATCGTAACCGTGATCGTCGCGGTCTGGCCAGGGTTGAGTTTGGCTGTCGGGCTCCCCGTCACCTGCTGAGTCTGGCTGAATCCGGCATCGCTGTTGCTGGCGGTGATGTCGTAGGCAATCGCCGTATTGCCGGTATTAGTCAGAGTATGCGTGAAGATCAGATCATTGTTAGGCTTCCCGTTCTGGCTCGTACCCGCCGAGATCAGCACAGTCTCAAGCACACCCACTATCGCGGTGTCGGTTTGGAGCGACTGTTTGTTCGGATCACCCAGCGACGTCGCCGTGACGACGAATGGCAGATTGGTGCCCGCCAGAATGGATTGCGGCACCGTCACGGTTAGGGTGATGGTGCGCGTGCTGAGCGGCGGCACGTTGAGCAGGGATGTGGGCGTGAGAACCGCCATGCTCACGATGGCCGGGGGTGTCGGGCTGACGCTGATGCTGAAGCTGTCGGTGGCGTTGCCGGTATTGGTGAGCGTGTGCGTGAATGTCAGCACCACCGTGGGCAGGCCGGTCTGCGTTGGGGAGATGCGAGCTGCGCCGAGGCTGACGCCGCGCATGCTGGTGACGGTCGCCGTTGCCGTGGCGCTGGTGGTCACATCCTCGGGCGAGGTGCCAGCGACGCCGTTATCGGCGGTGGCGCTCATGGTTACGGCCTGCGTCCCGCCACCCGCGCCAACCGGCACCGTGACCCGCAGGGTAAAAGTACAGCTCTGGTTGATATTGAGGCTGATTGAGGCCGGACATGTGCCATTGCGCACGACCACCGCCGACCAGCCGGCTGGGCTGCCGGTGACAGACGGCGTGCCAAGGATAAAGGGTATTGCCTGCTGGTTGCCGGTGTTGGTCAGGATGCCCGTGAAGTCGAGTGTGCCGCCAGCCGCATCAACTGATCGGGGTGTGCTGGCGGAAAACGTAAGCAGGGGCGCACCGCCCCCAATGACGCTCACCGTCCCGCTAGCGTTCTGGTTCGCAGGCGCAGCACTACCGCCCACGGCACTGGCCGTCACGCTGAAGAGGTAGTCCGCCTTTACCGCGCTCTGACTCACCTGAGCCGTGAGGGTGATGGTACGGCTTGCGCCGATGCCCAGGGTAATGTTGCTACTTGGCGTGATGCTGAAGGTGAGCGGGACAGCGTTTGGCGGCGGCGCCACCAGGAACGTATCGCTGGCGTTGCCGGTGTTGGTAAGCGTGTAGATAAAGTTCACGGATGCGCCCGGCGGGCCGGAGACGGTTGTGGGGGCCAGGGCGCTAAAGGTGAAGCTGCGCACCTGCGACATCGTGATCGTATCCACGATGTCTGCGGTCTGTGCGCCGGTGGAGGCCAGAATACGGAAGCTGATCTGCACAGGAAGAGCCGGCGCCCCCGCCGGTGTATTCACCGTGATCACGAGCGTTGTACTCGCGCCGCCCGCCAAGCTGGGCTGCGCCAGCGTGGCCGTACCAATCGTCCATCCCGTGGGTGGCGTACCGACAAAGGTTGGGCCAACCACCGAGAAGGTGCCGAGCAGGTTGCCGGTATTAGTGACGTTATGCGTAAAGGTGACGGTGGTGCCAGCGCGTGCCTTTGTCTGTCCCGGCGAGACGGCGGGCGCGGCGGGGTTAAGGCTGATCAGCTTCGCCGTAGTGGTATCGGTTTGCACATTGGCGGAGCCGATAGAACCCACAAAAACCTGAACACTCGTCGTATCCACATCGGCCACAGGCGAGGTTTTCGCCGTGAGGGGCACGGTGACAACAATCTGGAACGAGGCGCTGCTGTTGGCTGGCACCGTGACCGAGGGCGGGGCGCTGGCCCAGCCCAAGGACGAGGTGATCACCACGGTGTAGGTGCGGGCAATCGCGTCGTTATTTGTAATCGTATGGGTATAGATCGCCGTGCTGCCAAGAATGGTCGAGGTACTGTTCGGCGTTGCCGCACCGAGGGTGAAGTTCGGCGGGGCGCAGGCGGTACTCGCCAGGGCGTCGAACTGGGTTGAGAAGGACGAGGTATTGTCGCTGGCATCGCGAACCGTGGCGGTGAGGTAGCGTTGGCAGCCGGGCACGTTAATGCTGAACGCGCCGCCGGTTGTGGTCGTGCCAGTGGTGAGGTAGATCGGGCCTTCCTTGTCATCACTGACAGGACTGGTGAAAACCTCGACGGTGCAGCCGCTGCCGCAGGCGGTGGCGTCGCCGGTAAGGACAGGCGGGACAGCATTTGTCACTGCAGCCAGGGTTGGGCTGGCCAGACCGATATTACCGCCCAGCGACAGGGTGATCCCGTCGAGCTTATTGCCACTGGTGGCGCTCTGCGTGATCTTGATGCCGGTTGCGCCCCTAACAAAGATGCCGCTACCGCCTCCGGGACTACCAACGGAACTGATACCATTCGCCACTAGGCGGTTACCGTTGACGACATTATTATTGGCCCCAGCCGTCGTGTTATCAATGCTAATCCCGTGATATTGTGTGAGGGAACTGCTGCTGGTGCCGTTAAAGGCGATCAGGTTGTTGTTGATCTGATTGCCAGTGCCCTGGAGGATATAAATGCCATTCAGCTTGTTGCCGATCCCGGTCACAAGCGAACCCGATGCCCCTGTGCCAATCTTGTTGAGATCGATGATATTGGTGTTCGCGATGTTGCGCAGGGTGATACCGTAATCCACGCCGGAGATCAGATTTCCGCTGACGGTATTGCCATTTGTGCCGCTGATGCGCAGACCCTCGCTGCTCGTTATGCTGGCCAGAGCAGCATCGCCCGTTGCTTTAACACCAAGATAATTGCCCTGGATCGTCGTGGATGTGACGCTACAGGTGGCGGGGCTACAGGTGTTGAGACCCCCGGAGGTGACATCGGGCCTGATAGCGATAGCAGCGATAGCGACGCTGCCGCCGCTGCCACCCACCGCGATCACGTTGCGATCCGCCCCGTTCGGGCCACCGATCTTGTTCCCGTTGCCATTCTCTACCCAGATCCCGGTGCCGCCTGTACCGAAACCGATAGGGGTAGCCGCCGTAGGTGATGTCAGACCTGTGACTGTTCCTGTGGGGTTTGTGCCAATGAAATTGCCCTTGATCGTATTGCCGCCGGAGCGCACGCGGATACCAAAACGGCGACTGGCCGCGATCACATTGGCCGGGCCGATAATGGTTGCGGGAGTAGATCCGCTTGCGCCAACGCTGCCGAGGTAAATTCCGATGTTATCGGGGGCTGCCCCGACGGTGCTACCGATGGTGCCGATGGGAGCCAGAGTAACACCGTCGCGGGCGACGCCAATATAGTTGCCGACGATCTGGGTGCCAACGATATTGTAGGCATCATCAGACAATTTAATTCCGACATCGGTGCTATTGCCGATCACATTCCGCCCGCCCACCGGGTCTGCCGGATCACCAATGAGTGTGTTGACCGCGCTACCGGAGATGCGGACGCCAAAGCGATTGGGGATGGCGGCACCACTTGAGGTGACGCCCACATCATTGCCAACGATGATCGTATTGTGGGGATGGATGGGGTTGATTGAGAACTCATTGCTCTGCACTACAACCCCGGCACCGCCGCCGAGAGTGAGGGCTGGGTTATCTGTGATGAATCCGATCTGATTCCCTTTGATCGTGGTGGTGTAGGCGTAACTGCCCACCAGTACGCCTGCCTGTAGGCTGCTCTGATTAATGCCGGTTGGTATCTGGGTGCCGGTGGAGTCTGTACCAATATAGTTCCCAATAATCTGGTTGCCGGAGATAAATCCGGGGCCACTACTGGAATCATCGCTATCCTTCACCGAGATGTTCGCGACGAGGTTGCCCGAGATGACATTGCGATCAGTCGCCGCCGTGCCGCCGATCATGTTGTCGTGGGCCTTCTCATCAATCTGAATGCCGTGGAAGGCATTCCCAAAGGCGCTGGTGCCGTCGGCGTTGAGGCCGATCCAGTTATTGGCGATGAGGTTGCCGGTGGCGTTGATGCCGCTGAGCAAAATCCCCGATCCACCGTTCGTGTCCACGCTGCCGGGAAAGCCGACAATCACAAGGCCGCGCACGGTATTGTTGGCCGACATAATGCTCAGGCCAAAGGTACTGAACGGCAGACCAACGCCGCTCAGCACCACCGTATGCGCTGGCTCAACGGTGATCGTCGTCCCGCTACCCGAGAGAACCGGCAGAGCCTGGGTGACATTAATCGTAAACGGGGGCGTCCCGCTGATGCCAAAGTTGATCGTGTTGCCGGTACTCACGTTAGCTAGGCGGATCGCCTTGCGCAGCGTACACGTTGCGGCTGGGCAGGAATCGACGAGATTGTCGTCGGTGTCGCTTGTGAGGGTGACGGTGAACGTTTGCGCCGCATGGACGGGAAGGGCTGTTGGCAGGGAGACGATCAACAGGGCGAGCAGCACAACCAGACGAAGATAACGGGAATGACGCGGCATAGCGATTCTCCTCAGAACTCGCCCTGTCACAACAAGATTTCCTCGATGTACGGTCACAGAAAGACACAGAAAGAAATATATCTTTCTGTGTCTTTCTGTGTGCTTCTGTGGCAAAACCTCGTTGACGTACGAGCACTATTTCACAACCATCGGCAGCCAGATTTGTCGGATCATCGGACTGACCGTAATTACGACGGTGTTGGTCGCTGAGGCATTTGCGATTTCTTTGCCGGTGATCGGATTGGTGAGGTAGATTCTGATGCTGTCACTGTCACCCGGCAGCAGTTTGTCTGTCACCTTAACCACGGCATGGAGGCGCAGAATGGACTTGGGGCTGCCGCCTGTTTCAAGCGTAAAACAGTTATTGACGATCTCAACGCCATTCTGCGAGAGGAAGGACACGATCTGGCTACCTGAATTGGAGCGATAGTTCAGACAGAATGTGGCCGGGCCGTTGCTTGTATTGAGGATGTTATGGAAGAAATCAACCTCGGCCAGGGATTGTGCGGAAACAGGCGCGCCGCCACCATCCATCTGTGCGCTCGGCACCAGATCCACACCAGCAGTGTCGCTGATCACCAGTTGAATGCTGCTAAAGGGCACCTGTGCAGTCGCGGTAAGGTAGGTCGTAACATGATTGGGGCCACCGAGCGCATCGAGAACCTGTGCACCCTGAGGCACGGTCACTTTCACATCCACATCGGCGCTACTATCGGGGCCGACTGTGATCTGATTTTTGCTCAGAGTCGTGAGCCAGATCGAACTATTGCTCGACGCCGGATCCACCGTACTCTTGGCGAGATCCAGGGTCACAGCGACATTGCCGCTGTTGATATAGCGGTACGTGTGAGTCACTTGCCCAAGGGGCGGGGCCGTCCCCGTACTCGCGACCCGGCTGATGTACATCACAGGTGCCGCCAGCACGGTGGTTGTGAGTATCTGGCTCAAGCTGAGCAGACTCTGGCCCATCGTCACTGCCGTCGTGACGAGGGTTGTGTCATGCATACCGGCCCGCACGCTGATGTCGGTGCCGACAGGCAGGTTCATCGAGACGGTGATGATCTTTGTGCTGTTGGCCGGCATCGTGAATACGCTGGCCGATCCATTCGGCGGACTCACACCCCAGCGCGAGAGCGACTTGCTCGTAGCGGAGTGCAGACCGGTAAGATCAACCGATCCGTTGTTCGTCAGGAGTAGGGTATAGAAAATACTCTGACCCGGCGAGGCGTCCTGCTGGCCATTAACCGGATTGAGGTAGGCCATGCTGAGACTAGAGGTAACATTCAGCGTGCCAAACTCGGAGGTATTACCGTTGCCATCAGTGATAGCGAACAACAGTTGTTTCGGCAGCGGTAGAAAGCTGGACAACTGGCCCGAGAAGAAGCCAGTCGCGTCAGGGGTGGCGAAATCCAGGGCGGATGCGCCGCCCGTGGGCGTCATCGTCAGAGGAATGAATCCCTGGCCATCGGTGAGGTTCGCGCCCGACCGGAAGAACTGGATGCGACAGGCAGACGTCGGCACGCAGGACGAGATGCGAGCCGTATCGGTATAGACCCAGCCCGACACCAGCCCGTTCTGATCGAGATGGAATCGCAGCGGGCTGGCCGAATTGAAGATCGGCGGATCAATGCCGTGGTTCGGCAGAGTAAGGGTATCGGGATCGGTGCCGCTGCCGGTGTAGATGCTGCTACCCTGAAGCACTACGCCACCGGCATTACGGGTCATGCGGTTGAACTGAATGCGGACGCGCTGGGAGTCGCCTTGTACCAGGGTGGCCTGGCCGGTGTTCAGGGCAATCGTGTTCGACAGTACCTGCACATTGCGCGAGACCCCCGCAACCAGGACGCCGTTGCCGGTATGATCGGTCAACCTGTTTGAAAGCAATGTCACCGTAAGGGCATCGGTGACGGCAATGGCATCACCACGATTATATCGCACTTCATTATCGTGAACATTTACCCCCTGCGCGGCGCTAATCGCGATGCCGCTGCCGTTAGGGCTGGAGATCGGGTTGCTATTTGCGTCAGCCACCCAACCAATCGTGTTGAGATTAATCGTGGTGGTAAGGGTTGTGCCACCGACCACACTCACCCCCGCGCCGAGGTTGCTGGCGATAGTGTTGGATGTGACCGTGGTGCGCTGCGGGCCACCGCTGATCAGCAGGCCGGCCCCCGTATTGCCCGCGCCCTTGAGGTAGAGCGTGTCGGTAATGAGACTCTTCGCGAGGCCAATCACATTGCTAGAGACCGTGGTGCTGAACGCGCCCGTGCCCAAGATCAAGATTGCCGCGCCGCCATTGCCCGCCACATAGTTGGCGTTGGCCGCACTGCCACCGATCAACGTATTGTTGGCATCCTGTATGTTAATGCCGGGGCCGGTGTTGGCAATCGTCCCGGTGTGGCTCGTATCGAGGCCAATCACGTTACCGGTGACCGTCACCGTTTTGGTTGTATCGAGCTGGATACCGAAACTGCCGTTACCAGAGATCGTGTTGCTGCTTAGGGTTATGTACTGCGCGCCGCCATTCACCAGAATGCCGCCACCGGTATTTGCCGCCGTAATCGTCCCTGCTACTGTTGGGTTGGGAATAGCGCCAATATAGGCATTCGAGATCTGATTACGGACTGTCGTCAATCCGTTCACCGTGACACCAGGGCCGGTATTGCCACCAATCAGAGTCAGTGCTGCATTGCTACCACTCACCGTCGTGCCATTCGCACCCTGATCAATCATGATCCCGCCTAAGTCATTGGCGAGGGTTGCATCACGGCTACTATTGACACCAACAAAAACACCACCCGAGATCTGATTGTTGAGTGTCGTCGCACCACTAATACGGATGCCGTAGCCACTATTTCCGCTGATAACAACCGGATTGTCGGTTGTGCCAACAATGGTGTTATTGCTGGCACCAGAGGCAATCCGTATTCCATCACCGCGATTGCCGAGGTCGGCAATACCACCAATATCAGTACCGATCATATTTGATCGGATCGTATTGCTGATAGTACCCGTGCCACGCAGCAAAATGCCCGCTTTGATTGTGCTACCGCTGGGGCCATTACTTGAGATAAAGTTTGCTTCCGAGCGCAGCAATCCGCCAATAGTATTATTGGTACTCTTGCCAACATCGCTCGATATGATCTCAATTCCGGATTCGTTGTTGGGAAGGACGACACTATTAAGGCCAAGACCGATCAGATTGCCGGTGAGGGTGTTCCCATTCGCGTTCTCAATAAACACACCGCTGATCTGGCTACCGACAATAATATTGCCGCTGATCGTATTACCCGCCGAGCCAGAAGATATACGGATGCCATAGACATTCGCCCCGAGGGTGACGCCATCAGGTTTCACGCCAATATAATTGCCGCTGATGATATTCCCGCTTGTCGTCGCCCCCGAGATAAAGATTCCGGCACCCTGGGGCTGAAGCAGGCCATTAAAGCCCGTAATACTCAGACCCTTTATCGTGTTTCCAGACGACGTAATCGTGAATGCCGGATCAGAACTAGGGTTGCCGTTGACAACGCCAGCGATCTCAATCGGCGGCGAGGAACTCCCAAACGGGGTGGTTGGCGCCTGGATCGTCGTATTCCCCGCCGCCAGCACAAGCGCCCCATTCGTCACCGTATCCAGGGTGATCACCCCGATCATGCCAACCTTAAAGCTAATCGAACTCGCAACGCCATCCGTCTCGGCAAGCTTGACCGCCTGACGCAGCGAACAGTCAGCCGCAATACTCGGATTGCAGTAGCTCTGGCCCGCAACATAGGGGTCGTCCGTGAGCTTATCAACGGTATAGACACCAGCCGCCTGCACCGAACTGATCGGTATCGCGAAGGGGGTTAGCAGCAGGGCGAGGGTTATGAGGATATACCAGGGATTCCTGCGCTCGGACATGTCTCAACTCCTTACACCAGCGAGGAGGGCATTTGGCTACCGTACGGGGCGAATTACACGTTTATGGCAGTGTGTCAATACATAGGACATCGGCCCATTGTAGCACGGGATGCGACGAGGGGTAGTTCTGAGCGAGGTAGATCTGCTACTGGCTACGGTTTCGACAGAAATCTGTAGTATATTCCAGTATAGAGGTATATCGTCGCCGTCACTACGCAGGGAGCCTCCATGATTCGCCACCTCGCGCTCATCCTCTTCATCCTCGGGAGCTTGCTCCCCATGCTCAATCCTTCTGTCGCGCCGACGGCTACCGTCTCTGCTGTACTCGCCACCGGGGTTGTCCCTCCGCCACTGCCTCGCTCGTGCATCCGTGGCGGTACTCCGCTCGATTATGCCCAGCCGGTCTGCTGTGTCAGCGGCTATGTTTACCTCAACGGTGCGCCCATCGCCGGTGCCTCCGTTACCATCAGCATCGCCGGGCGCAGCATCACCACCCAGACTCAGGTCTACCCCGATAGCTCGCTGCCCTATTTCAGCGTGAGTCTCGGCGCGGCTCCGCTTAACGTGCAACCGGGCGATACGGTGATGGTCAGTGCGACCGCCAGTGGTCAGAGCAAAAGTGTCACCTTCACCGCCCAAGAGGGCGGGCAGCAGATTGATGTGGCGCTGCCGCAGAGCGCCCTTCATGCGACATGGACGACAGGCGATCTGTCGATGCCGGAGCTGCGCAAGGCGGCGATGGGCTATGATGCGAGCCGCAAACGCACGCTCCTGTTTGGCGGCTTGGCGAATGCCGTGCCATCGGACAAAACCTGGGAGTGGGACGGCACAAGTTGGATACGTCGTGTACCAGCAGTGTCGCCACCGGCTCGTTCGGCGCATGCGGTTGCCTACGATGTCGCCCGTCAGCGGATGGTCCTCTTCGGTGGCACTGCAACCACGGGCATTACGCTTGCCGACACTTGGGAATGGGACGGCACAACGTGGCTCGAACATACCACCAGTAGTCCCCCGACGCTGAGTGGCCCGCCCGCATTGGTGTACGATAGCCTGCGGGCGCGGGTGCTGCTCATCGGGGCAAGTGCCGATAAACTTGCGACGTGGGCATGGGATGGCACCACCTGGATACAACTCACAACCACCGGGGCACCCGCCCGCACTGGCTTTAGCGTCGCCTACGACGCCAAGCGCGACCGGGTTGTGATCTTCGGTGGCACCCGTGCTGGCGTGTTGCAGCAGGATACCTGGGAGTTTAATGGCACTGCTTGGGTACGCGCCTTCCCGCTCAACTCACCCACCGCCCGCAACGGCCACGCCACGACCTATGACTCGGTGCGGCAACAGGTGGTGCTGGTCGGTGGCCTAGATGCGACCAAAAAGCCCCTGGAAGATAGCTGGAGCTACGACGGCAGCACCTGGGCCGTGCTGAATGTGGATCTGCCGCCGCGTGCCAACGCTCTGTTGACTTACGACAGCACCCGCAGTGCGGTGATCCTCGCGGGCGGCTACAGCGACGCCGCCGCCACCACGTACCCCAACGAAACCTGGGAACTGGACGCGATTGACTGGAACCAACGTGCGCCGAGGGTGAGTCCCCCAGGGCTTTCCGGCCAAACGTACACCTTGGTGTACGATGTAGCACGTAAGCGGATAGTCGCGTTTGATTATTTCTACCACGTCTGGGAGTGGGATAGGATCTCCTGGACACCGCGTATGCCACCGATAGTGCCAACAGACCTTCGATCTTCCCCAATGGTCTATGATGAGGCACGCCAGCAAATTGTCGCTTTCGGCGGGATGACCCTCGGCACTGGACGTTCAAATGCGACGTGGGTGTGGGATCATCTTACTTGGAGACAGGTTCAGCCTGCCAATGCCCCGCCACCTCGTAGCCAGCACCCCATAGTCTATGATAGTGTTCGTCAGCGTGTGGTGATCTATGGAGGTGCCAAAGATAACACAAATAGTTGGTATGACACGTGGGAGTGGGATGGCACGACGTGGACAGAGCGGACACCTGCCGCTTCGCCAAATGCGGCGTGCTGTCCGATGATGGCCTATGATGTGGCCCACGGGCAGACAGTTCTGCTGGAATTTTCCTTTAACCCAACAATGCGGGTATGGACGTGGGTATGGAATGGCACAAACTGGATACAACTTACGACGGCTCATCACCCCCCATATGGTTCGGGGGCTTTGGTGTTCGATACCGCTCGCCAGCATGTCGTTCTCCTGAGTATGAATACCGGTACGTTAGAGATGTGGGAGTGGGATGGTGCTGATTGGTCCCAGGTAGTGTTATCCGATATACCTCCTGGCCGTTCCCGTTATGGGTTGGTATCCGACACCTTGCAGCAGCAACTCGTATTGTTTGGCGGATATGCAATCTCGACATCAGCACCTTTGTACGACACCTGGATCTGGAACGGCACCACTTGGCACGAACAACTCAACGACAGCTACGTTCCCAGCCAGCTTACGGCGGCGGCGATGGACTACACCCACGACGGTCTCAGCCTGCTGTTTGGCGGGCGTGCCCCGGACGCTAGTTTGAGTGGGCATACCCTCCATTGGCAGGGCAATCGCTGGCTGATGCTCGATCCCGCCACGACGCCCCCGGCACGGCAGTTGCACCAGATTGCCCGCAACAGCGACGGCAGCCTGCTTCTGATGTTTGGCGGCAAAGACTCAGTCGGCGGCTACCTCGATGATACGTGGCTCTGGAATGGGAGCGATTGGCAGCTTCACGCGCCGACCAGCCGCCCCACAGCGCGGGCCGATTACAGTTTGACCTACGATACGCGGCGTAAGGTCTGGGTATTGTTCGGCGGGCAGAACAGCAGCGCCCGCCTGAATGATACCTGGGAATATGATGGCAGTGCGTGGCGGCAGATGAGTTTGCTGAATGCACCGCCCGCCCGCGCCGGGGCTACGCTCACCTATGATCAGCGCCGAGGCGTGGCGGTGCTGGTTGGCGGGCAGAGCGGCGGTGCGCTGAACGATGTGTGGGAATACGATGGTGTGACGTGGGCCAATGTCACTCCGGCGCAACCGCTTGCGGCGCGCTTTGGCCACGGTGCCGCCTACGATCCCAGCCGTGACGTGGTGCTGGTGATGGGCGGGATGGATGAAACAGGCGCGGTGCGCGGCGATACCTGGGAGTGGAACGGCACCTTCTGGCGCGAGCGCATTGCGGCCACGCCGTTGACCGCCCGCACCCACATGGCCGTCGCCTACGATACCGAGCGCGGCGAACTGGTTGCCTTTGGCGGTGAAGATGCCAGCGGGACGATCCTTACCGACACCCAACTGCATCAGGCCAGCGGATCGCTCTCAGTGCCGGTACCCATCGCCACCATTTCGCGGATCACCCCGCGTGACGCCCGCCAGGGTGTGGATACGATCAGTTTTGAGGGCCGGGGCGCGGATACCGATAGTACCGATGTGATCAACGCCTACCGCTGGACGATCAATGGCACGGTGATCAGCACCGCCGCCAGTTTCAGTAAAGCCGCCGCCGATCTTCCCCTGGGCGAGCAGGTTGTCCGCTTCGAGGTGCAGGACAACGAGGGCGACTGGTCATCCCCTATCGAGCAGCGGATCTATATTCGTGACAAAGATGGCAGCACCAGCACCAGCGCCAAGACCTGGACGCTGCTGATCTACGCGGTTGCTGATAACAACCTTGACTCCTACATGGGCGACAGCGCCACCTTTAACGCGATGCTCTACCGCCTGAAGAATGCAGGCGCTCTGGCGAACGTCCAGGTTGGGATTCTCTACGATGGGCCGGGGGTTAACGACACTCGCCGTTACACGCTCTTACCCAATGGCCAATGGGGCACCGTGACTCTGTCCGAAGCCCGCATGGACGAGATGGAAACCCTGCGCGATTTTGTGCGCTGGGGTTACGCGACGTTCCAGAGCGATTATTACGCCCTGTCGCTGGTTGACCATGCCAACGGCGTGGTTGGTTTTGGCCAGGATAACAGCAGCGATGGTACGGGCAAGGCGTTTCTGACGCCGATTGAACTGCGCACCGCGCTCCAGCAAGCCACCGATAACGGTGCGCGTAAGCTCGATGTGCTGCACATTGACGCATGTTCGTTCGGGTTGCTGGAGGACGCCGCAATTGCCGCCGATCTCGCTCAGTACATGATCGTCTCGCCCAACACGGGCTGGGGCGTCTTCGCCTACGACACCTACCTCCAAATCGCCGGACGCACAACAAACCCACGTACCTACGCCCACGATGTCGCCCAGGCATACGCCAGCGCCGTGCGTGCGTGGGGGCGGCCCTATACGGTTTCGGTGTTTGATATGGCCCGTTTTGCCGATCTGAACCAGCGGGTGAGTACGTTGGGCGACCAATTGCTCGCCTATACAAAAGTCAACACGGGGACGAATATCGGTCAGTTACGCACGCTGCGCAATGAGAGCCAGATGTATGACTCTGGCGGCGTGTATCTGGAAATTGACCTAGAGGATAGCTACGTGGATCTGAGCGACTTTGCAACGCGGGTGAAGACCAGCGTGAGCGATGTACGTCTTCAGAGCGCGGCGAGCGCAGTGATTGACGCGGTGGCGGGGAATACAGCCCGAGGCGTTGCGCCCTTTGTGATCTACGAAGACCACGCCTCGGGGCAGTTTGTGGGCTACGACCCGTTTCAGGGCCGAGATCGGAGTTTCACGGTGACGCTGGATCAGGCAACGGGACTGGCGATTTTTTACCCGCCGCGTAGCAGCAGTAGCATCACCAGCACCTACAAGGCATATGTCGATCACCGCCTGTTCGACACCACACGCGACAGCGGCTGGACGCGCTTTTTGGCGCAGGGCATACCGCCGCAGCTTGGTGGTGACCCATCGCCGATGCCGAACGATGTTTTGATCCCACCGTTTACGGAAAAGATGGTATCGGTAACACTGACGGCGACGACGATACCGACCAGTACCCCAACGGCAACCAGCACGCCGACGGCGACGACGATACCGACCAGTACCCCAACGATAACCAGCACACCGACGGCGACGATTATACCGACCAGTACCCCAACGGCAAGCAGCACACCGACGGCGACGATTATACCGATCATCCCGTTGAAACAGCGGGTTTTCTTGCCGATGATCGTGCGCTGACGTGAAAATAGCCGATAGCCGATAGCCGGGCATCAGCGGCCATTAATAAGGCTAAAGCTCTTGGGCTTCCTGCTTCATCGACTCGTGCCAGCCACAACGGTTGGGCTTACCGGGTCTCCACAGGCGTTTTGTGTCTCGGCGTAGCCCGCCGCGACATGTCTACCAGCAGAACGTGTGTGACCAGCTTGGTTTTCGCAAGGACACAAACGCCTACGTCTACGACGGCAGTATACCAGGTTATTTGTTCTATTGCAAGCGGTTTGCGGCACGAGGAAGCCCTATGGCGAAGCTACAGCTAAAGCCGCTAAAGCGGATGAAGCCCTTATATCCCAGGGCTGAAGCTCCTGGGCTTTACGGGCTATTTCTGTAACCGTTTCAGGTCTCGCTTAGCTTCCTTGAGCGTGACTGCATGCATGAGGTTCTTCTCCTGACCAATGATTGCCGAATACGGACGGCTTCCCTCGTACCATAAGCACTCGAAACGTCTTCGCGCAATCTTTCCATTGCCCCTACTTCCGCACCGGCACGATCAGATCCGCAACTCGCATCAGTGGCTGGAGCGCCGCCCAATAGTAGGGATGATCGTAGCCCGCTGCCCGTACGTTGGCCTGGGCTTGCTGGATTGCTGAGCCGAGCCCAACACCGCTGCGCAGCGCCCGGTAGCAGCCCTCGACGAAGATCCGCGCCGCCTCGGCGTCAATCTGCCAGAGACCAGCAACCACTGCCGTCACTCCGGCAGCCAGAAATGAACCGGAAAGCGCCAGGGCGAGTCCTCCCAATGGCGCAACCATGTTGGTTTCGCAGGCGCTCAACACCACCAGCGCCGTGCCGGTCAAGTTCAGATTGAACACATCGGCCAGCAGCAGCGGCCCATCGGCCAGGGTGATTGCCGAGAGCAGCGGCTGCTGGGCATTTAATCGTCCGTGGGCGCTGATATGCAGTAGCGCCGCGCCGCTCGCCCCAGCCAGATCGCCACAGGTCGCCTGCGGCACGATCCGTGCTGTGGGGAAGATCTGCGCATAAGCGGCCAGTTCCGCCGCCACCTGTGGCGCAATCCTCGCGTCAGCACAACCCAGAGCCAGCGGCGGGCCATTCGCGACCGGGGGCAGATCCAGGGCCAGCACCGCTAGGGAGGGTACCAGACTCAGGGTGTGCTGCTGGCCCAGGTAGGGCGTTGTCGGGTTAGTGCGATCATAAAACGCGGCCCATGGCAGGTCGGCCAGTGCCCCGTCCGGGGCGAGGATAAGCGGTGCATTGGCCAAGAGCGGGCCAAGCGGCGCGATCAGCAGGTCGTGCAGTTCGGCAAAGATCATGTCCGTAGCGCGGCGCTGGGTCAGTGCACATGATTGTTGTACGCTGGGCGACAGCTTCGCCAACGTCTGGAGCCGCAGCCCCAGACGCTCGGCCGCATCACGGATCGCCGTCGTTTTGCCCAGGGTAATCCAGCACGGCGCAGCGGATCGCGTCAGCACACACGCCATCGCCTGACGCTCGCCGAGCATATACTCGACCGCCACCGCCCCGATGGGAATACGGGCCTGGATCGCGTCGAGCGAAGGGAATGGATGCGAGATCCGCTCCGGTCGCACGGCCCGCATCGTCAGCATCGCGTCACGTATATGGCCCTGGCAGACCGTTCGTTCCGTCTCGCCCCCTGCGTCGCGGAGTCGCTCTTCCCAGAAAATCAGCGCGGTGCGGGCTGTCTGCCATGCCGGATGGGGTGATTCCAGCGGTCGGGGCGCGATCAGATCGGCCCAGATTCCGCCCTTCATCGTCAGCAGGGCATCGAGGGCCAGGGCGGGTCGTCCTTCGCGCAGATACGCCTCAGCCAGCCGTGTATGCAGCAGCGACTGATGGGTGAGGGCTCGGGCTTTCAGTTCCTCAACCGGCATGGTTCTGCGCATTGAGGCCGCCAAATCGGCGGCGCGCTGGAGGGCCGCGCTGACCGCACGGCCTCGCACCACCGTCGCCAGACCCTCCCGCGCCTGCTGCTCCAGTCCCGGCTGGCCAAGATTTTCCGCCTGGGCCGCAATCGTCCGGTAGCGCGGCGCGGCATCCTGACGCATCAAGGCCGCCAGATCGGCGGCGATCATACGTGCGTGGAGTGCGATAACGGGAACATCGAGCATGTCGAGTGTCGCGACGGCCTCGTCTGCCTGGGACAGCAGCGTCGCCCGCTCCGCCGTCGGCTGAAGCGCCGGGTGCGATTGCAGCGCCGCCAGCAATGCCTGCAGCGCGGGCGAGGCCCGATCCGCCCATGCAACCGCCTGTCCCCGCACGATCTCCCGGTCGTGCGCCAGCCAGCGGATCTGATCAAAGACCCACGGCGGCAGGACGCGCTCGGCGGTCAGGGACAGCCGCAACGCGAGCAGGCCCGTCTCAACACTCTCTTCAACGAACTGGTGCGCCGCAAACTGCTGTGCGGCGGCGCGGGCCGACCGATAGCCCTCCTCGTACATGCCCAGCCGCTCATAGAGCGTGGCCTCCTCAACGGCCACGGTCGCCGCCTCAACCGCCAGTTCGGGGGGGAAAGAGGATCGCGCCTCGTGCAGCAGGCGCAGCGTCCGCATTAACTCATCCTGCACGATGCTCAGGTGAGCCTGATTCAGCGCCACCCGTGCCACCAGATCCGCGTAGTCCTCGGCCAATGCCAGCGCACGGGCGCGATCAAGCGCATCTGCCGCCAGCCCCAGTTCACCCAGGAACATGCCCGCAAATGCCTGATTAATGCAGGCCATGATCGCCGCATCCGCATGCTCGCAGTGCAGCGAAACCTGCTCGGCCTCACGGGCGTAGGCGAGCATCTCGCGGTAGCGCGAACCGCGACCCTCCAGATCCGAGCGGTTGATCAGCAGCGAGGGGAGTCGGTCAACCAGCCCGTGGGCACGCAGCGTTGCCTCCGCCTCGGCCAGCGCCGCAACCCCTGCGTCAACCCGGCCCAGTCGAGCGAGGAGCGGTCCCCGGTTAACCTGTATGCGCGCCGCCAGAACCGGATCATCACGGTAGGAGGTGTAGGCAGCGTCAAAGTGCGCCAGTGCGGCCGCACTGTCCCGATGCATGTCGGCCAGCCCCGCGCACCAGTGGGCCTCCGCCGCATCGGCGGGCAGACCGCTGGCCTGAGCGATGGCCCACGCCTGCAGGATCAACGCCTGCACCTGTTCGTAGCTACCCTGACTACACGCCGCAACAATCGCGTCTTTGAGCTGCGGGAAGGCCGGGCTCGCGCTACTGCTGTGCATCACCAAGCACAATCGGCGGCGTCAGCAACACTCCCGCATCGAGGGCGATACGTAAATGGTAACTGCCAACCGGGAGGCGCTCAAAGGTAAAGAAACCACCATCGTCGGTCGTGCGCGTGCGCCGCCCGCCATACGGAGTGCGCAGCACCACCGCCGTAAACCCCAGTGGCTCGCCGTGCTGCTCCAGGTAGCCACGCAACCGCCAGGAATCAGCAGCAGTCGGATGGATGCGGACAACCACATGCGCCGCAAGTTCCGCCGAAACCAGCACCGTCCCCCCTCTCGGATCATCGCGGTCGCTCTTGGTGGTAAAACCACCAACCGGGAGCGTCGCCAGGAAGAGCGATGGTGCATCCCGGCGCTTGGTGTCAGCGCCTTCCAACAAATAAGCCATGCGGGCGCGACCAGACGCGCTCATCCGCAGGTAGGCGGCAACCCGCAACTGCTGGCGGGCCGTAGCCTGACCAGTGGCAACATCAACCATATCCTGCGCACTGGGAATCACCGTCTGCGGAGCCAGAGCGTGCAGTCGCTCGTTGGTACGCGACAGGATCGCCAGTTGGTGCTGGATCGCGGGCGAGTTCGCGAGAGCCTCACCCACATGCGGCGACCGCTCTCCCTCCACATACGCCTGGAGTTCGCCTTCGTCAATCGCCTCGTTGGTGTTATCCACCGCATTACCTCATTTTAACCACCAATAAAACCCGTTGCTCAGATCTGTACTAACGTGAACCAGAATCACACCGCGTTTCCCAGGTCAGACAAGGTTCGCAGGTACTTTACAGTTCTACCCCCCCCTAGCCCCCCCGCAAGCGGGGGGGAACCAATGAGTTGTTCCCCCCCGCTTGCGGGGGGGTAGGGGGGGCTGTCAAGGGTAGGTTTTTTGGAGCGACTATCGCTTTTTCGGCATCAGGACGCGGAAAACGGTACTTATCATACCAGAGGCGTTTTTCCGCATCACAAAGCCATCCAGCAAAAAAACCTACCCTTGACAGGATAGGGGGGGTAGGGCATGCCAAGACTGGTAAGTGAAAGTGGCCATTCTGAAACAATGTCTTACTCCTCAAACAGATCGCGCACATCGGGAAGCGTGCCGAGATAACGGATGCTGCGCTCAACCGAGCGGAAGACCTGTGGTTTGGCAACATCCCAGCCCTGCTGTCTCAGCGCCTCAACCGTCTCATCGGACGAAAGATCCAGCCCAAAGCGCAGGCGGAAAATCTCGCGGTCTACCGGCTTGCGGATGCGTTCCAGCAGCCACTCGAAGCGCAGGAGTTTCTCTAATTCGGCAATATCCGAGTGCGGGTCAGCGATAGCATCGCCGGACTCGGCCTGAGCCTGCTCAATTGACACTGTGAATGAACCAGATTCAGCGCGGATCTGATCGTAGGCCAGATTCCTGCCCGTAATTTTGAGGTAGGCCCGATAGGCGACAAAGGGCTTAGGTGGCGGCGAATTGATCACATACGGACTCTCACGGTTACGCATTTTGATCGTAATCTGAAGCAACGCATCCTGCACCCAATCATCAATCAGATCGCGTTGCCGCAACGGATACTGCCGACGAACCAGCGGCTCACTAACCTGGATAAGCGCCGTGATCGCCGGGTCATCGTGGGTGACAGCCCGCTGCAAAATCGCATCACAGCTCGCCGTATCGCGCTCCCCGCGCAACCGAAAGCGCTGGAGCTGCTGCTCACACGCCGCGCAAAGGGTCTCCAGGGTTGGTGGTTCGAGTGACATAGTACTCACAACTAAGCAATTACCGGTTGACGCGCTTCGCTGATGTGCGTGCCGTCTTTGCACGACGCTTCTTTTCAGGAATCAGTTGAATCAGTGCCCGCAACGCCGCATTCACTGCCTCGGCATCACGAAAATACATGTGTACATCGGGGTCAAGAGTAATTGTCCCTTCTGGCTTTATGACATGTTGGATGAGTGTTGTTCCATCAGATTGATTGACGTGAATGGTATAGCCATCACGCATACGCTGATAATACATGCCACGCACACCGACCTTCCCAGAAAGATCATACTCAGGAAGCATCTCGCCATCTTCGGGTGGTACTACTTTATCCTCGCTCATAAGGTTTTCGCTCCTGTCGTGTTGCGATTCGACTGCTAATGATACGAATAACGCCATTACGGTCGGTATGAACAACAAGAAGGATACGATTATATTCCGATGTGCCAATACTGATGAACCGTTCTTCGCTGTCCGAATGCGATCTATCATGAAATGTCAAGAGAAACGGATCTGTAAAAATAGTTAGGGAAGCGGAAATACTTGTTTACCCCGATGCTGACGTTGGGGCGATGGTAA
>JBAXMH010000069.1:0-20434 GCA_037134395.1 Chloroflexales bacterium | reverse complement strand
CCGCTCTTTTTTGCATCTTATCTTCCCGCCCTGTCACCTCCCTGTAATCTGCGCACCTTACTCCACCCTCAGCCAACGTTTACCATGACGGATGCGCCCGCATCTAGGTTCTGGCAGACAGCCGTCTCTTCGCACTGTGAAAGGCTCCCGCGATGCTTTCGCCCGTCTCTCTCGCCTTCCTCCAAGGCGGACGCATGATCCGCCGGGTGCGCTCTGATCTTCAGAGCCACATTCACAGTGAACCCGCTGTGCGCCTGCTGCCTGGTCTGCTCCAGATACCCCTCGCTCCCGCGCCGCTGCCCGACCCGGTTGCTATCCTCGCTCACTGCGGCGGTATCGCCCTCTGTGGCCTACCGGCCTCCGGGCGCAGCCTCGCCCTGCTCCAGATCCAGGCCCGCTGGGCCGACACCGGTGCAGGTAGCCCGGTCATTGCTCTTAACCTCACCAGTGCCGACGCCCCCAACCTGAGCCCACGTGCGCTCGTGGCGGGAGCCATCCATCGCATCGGGTTGCCCGCCAATTATATCGAGGGCCGTCGGCCCATGATCGTGCTGCTCGATGGCTGGGAGGAGCTTGCGGCCGACCGGCGCGCCATGTGGCGTAGCTATGCGGTCGCCGCCGCTAGCTGGCCCGTCGCCCGTATTGTGATGAGTCTGCCTCCCGGCGAAACGTGGTTTGGTTTCTCCTGCCTCGATCTGGTTGCACCTGACGATGATACCCTGGCGGCGTGGTTTGGTCTCCTCCTGCCCAGCCACGATCCGACGCTGATTCTGGCCGCTCTCCAGTGCGAGCCACTCGCCGCCCTGCGCAATCGTGTCGGCGATCTGCTCTTGCTGGCTTTGATCTATCCGATCATCGGCCTGCCCAGCTCGCGCGCCCAGCTCTACGAGCAGGCTTACGCCCTGGCGCGCCCCGTCCTCGACAACGATGATGCTGAGGTTTCTGTGGGCCAGGCTGCCCTGCACCATTACCGGCTGGCCCGCAACCTCGCCGACGGCGCGGATCTCACCACGCTCCCCACGTCCGAGATCGCCACCATCGCTCCCCTAGCCGCTGGTATCCTCGACGATCCGCGTCCAATCCTCAATCTGCTCTGGGCCGATGACGAACGTGGCCCGCCCATCCTGCACGCTCTGGCCACCTGCCTGCGCGAACGCCCCACCATCGCCATCAACGACTACCTGCGGTTGATTGAACTGCTGCTTGCGCACGGCAATCACGACCATGACTCATTGATCATGCCGGGGCTGCCGGACATGTTCGCGGCCGCATCGCACGGCGACCAGGCACGAGCCATGCGCGCCCTCAGTGATCTGGCCACAAGCTGGCCAGGCCACCAGACGGTGGGCTTGCTCCTTCACCTTATGGATCATCCTGATGCCACCGCCGATCTGCGCTGGGTCGCCACCGATCTGCTGGCGGGCGCGGGGTTGCCCATCCCCGCCAGCATCACCGCCGTCCCCGCCTTCGCCGATGATATCACCCTTGCCGCCCGCGCCTATCTCGTCGCCCTTGCCGCCCCTGCGCAGCGCCCGTACCTTCTTGACCCCGCCATGCGCTCCGGACTGGATGCGCTCATCGCCGGGGCCGGTGGCGATCAGCGCTGGATTACCGCCGCCGCTGCCCTGATCAACGACTCCCACGCCCCCAGCGAGCTGCGCATCCTGGCTCTTACCAACGTGCCAGAATCGGCCCGTGGCAAGTCCCTGCTCCAGCAGGCTTTGTCCAGTCACAGCGCGCCCCTGCGCCGATCAGCCCTGGCTGCCCTTCACTCACGCTCCGCCGACGACACCTTGCGTCTGCTCGCCGCAGCCCTGGCCAATGTCGGCAGCGACGAGGATGTTCTCAGCGATCTCCTGGCGACCGTGGCCCAGCTTCCTCAGCGCGAGGCAACCGGCATGATCGCACGCTACGCTCTTTCCGACCAAGGCGGGCCAGTCTTGCGAATCACCGCCCTGCGTCTGGTTGCCCAGCGACCGGGCTGCGCACCCCTGCTCCAGTGCTTTCTTACCGTCGAACACATGCCCGCGCCCCTGCGCGCCGCCGCCGCTCGACTCCTCGGCTCAACCCACGAACACACCGCCGTCCCCCTCCTGCGCCGCATTCTGCTCAACACACATGCGCCCATCCTGCGCCGATCCGCCGCCGCCGGTCTCGCCACCCTCGCCCGCATCCCCATCAGCCGCGAAGCCGCCATCGCCTCCCTGATCGCCGCCATTGTTCAGCCCGACCTGGATGCCACCCTCACCGCAGGCATTGCCGCCACTCTGGGTGCTGCCGGGGCTACGCAGGCCATCCCCGCCCTCACCACCCTGCTCGACCCTGGGCGTCCAGCCGTGCTGCGCGCCACATGGCTCATTGCCATACCCGAGCTAGACCGTACCCCCACATCACTCTGGCCAACCATCGCACATGATCCATCTACACGGGCCGTCCTTCTCGATAACCTGGCCTCGGGCGAAACCAGCGCCGATCCGCCCAGCAGCCTCGATGAGCTTGTCTGTGGCCAGGCTGAGCGTGCCGCCATCGCTGCTGCCGAAGCTTTGGCCACCCTTGCCAAACAACGCCCCACCCTCGCCCGCGATCTCTGTTTGCGAATCAGGCAGGCCATCCTCAACACGCCGGGGCCGCACGCGCCGGTGGGCCTCCTGCGCGCCCTCGCCCGTGCCGCCGGCACACACGCCCCGGATGAACTAGAGGCGATCCTCGATGCTCGCTCAAGCACAGCCACCCTCCACTGGGCCGCTATTGATCAGCTTGGCCGCACATCACAGGCCGCCGCATGGCTCCTGGAGCGTCTGCGAACTGGCAGTGACGACATCTTCACCCGTGGCAAGCTCGCCGATATTCTGGGCGAGTTGAGTGAACTGAACGCTATCCCGATCCTGTGCGCCATTGCCACAGACCCAACGGGCGATCCGCACCTGCGCCTGTGCGCCATCGGTGCCCTCGGGCGGATTGGCACAGGCGACGTTTCCACCGCCTTGCTTCAGATCATAAAAGACGGCAGCGCATCGCCGTCGCTACGCGCAGCCGCTATCACCGCCCTATCGCACCCGCTCGCCGACGATGCCTATGACACGTTGCACCACCTCGCACGGGCCGAGGGCACCGCACATCCTATCGCCACCGCCATTGGACAGAGCTTCGCCCGCGTTGGCGAGCGTGAAATCCTGCCGCTATTGCTGCGTGGGGCACAGAGTACCCAGCCACAGGAATCCATCGCCGCCATCAGCGCAATTGCCGACCTGGGCGACCAGAGTGCCGTATCGCTGCTCGTGCGGATCAGTCAGAGCGCTACGGTTGTGCCGGGCGTGCGGCTAGCTGCCATCAACGCTCTCCTGCAACTGGAGGGTCCGACTCATCTTCCACTGCTCCACGGATACCTGGAGTCACCCGTGCCGCCCCTGCGGATCATGGCCCACCAGATCCTGGCCCAGACTGATCCCGATGACTGGCACCTGATCGAGCCAGCCACCGATATGAACGCCCCTCTGGCCCTGCGGATCATGGCCCTAGAGCGGATGATCACGCAATCTTCCACTTTGGACATGCTGTTCGCCACGCTGAAACACCCCGATGAGCCGCCGCAGCTACGGCTTGGTATTGCCGAGGCATTGGGGCGAACGGCGCAGGCCGAGAGCGCCCGCATCCTCCACGCAACTCTCAGGTCGGGCGCTCCACCGCTGCTCCGCCACCGCTGTATCACCGCCATCGGCGAACTGATTGCCGCTCCCGGCGAATGCGGAAAGGTAGCGTGGGACATCATCGTCACACTCGCCCAAGGCAGCGACACTCCCGCCGAGGAGCGTCACTGGGCTACCGAGATCCTCTTTCATCGCGCACTGCCGAAGGACGTCCTATGAATCCCACGATCATGGTGATTGACGACGAGCCGCTGATCAGTCAGTTGCTGTGCTACCAACTCAGCGATGCGGGCTACACGGTGGCAACCTACCAGAGCGGGCGCAAGGCAATGCTTCACATCCCACAAATCCAGCCCGACCTCGTGTTGCTCGATG
This sequence comes from Chloroflexales bacterium, assembly GCA_037134395.1. GTDB lineage: Bacteria > Chloroflexota > Chloroflexia > Chloroflexales > Chloroflexaceae > Oscillochloris. Next base: position 16,412 of record JBAXMH010000069.1, on the reverse strand, counting down.
TGATGATGCCTGAGATGAGCGGCTACGACCTCTGCCGCGAGATCCGAGCCTTCTCCCAGGTGCCGGTGATCATGCTCACGGCCAAGCAGAGCGACGACGATATGGTGGCGGGACTGACCCTCGGCGCGGACGATTATATCGGTAAGCCCTTCAACGCCCCCCAACTGATCGCCCGTGTTGAAGCGGTGCTGCGTCGCTCAGGGCGAACACCCGCCCTACGGCCCGCACGTCTCCAGATCGACCCACCCGTCGGCTCACAGCCTCCCCGGCATGTTCCCGTCGCTCGACCGAGCACTACTATCACCTCGCCCCGCCTCGGCCCCAGGCTCAGTGCGGCCCGCCGCGAGCGCGGCCTAAGCCTTCACGATGCCAGCCAAGCGTGCGGCATCCGCTGGGAATTTCTCCAGGCCATCGAGCTTGAGCAGTTCAGCTACATCCCGCGAGCCGATCTACGCGTGGCCCTGCGTAGCTACAGCACGTGGCTTAACGTCGATCTGCGCGCCTACATGCGCCCTCGGGACGTCCGTCACTCCCTTCATACCAACCTGATCCTCGCTGTGGCCCTCTGTCTCCTCCTCATCCTCATCCTCACCATATTCACCCTCTGAGTTCGTAGAGGAGGAAACCGACGGACGTATTCGGCATTAATCCCGCCCAGTCGCATGGGAACCGGCCCCCGACCCTCCGCCTCCTACCTCCCACCTCCTACCTCCTACCTCCCGCCTCTCTGCCTCCCGCCTCTTTCACCAGATCTCAGCGGGCCGCTGGAACCTGCGTCCGATCAGGTTGAGCAGGACGCCCGCTATCCCGACAACCATAAGAATGGCCCCGGTGAGGCGCTGGTAGCGGTCGAGGGTGCTGCGCAGGGCGAGGGCGTTCTCCAGGCGTAGCGTATCGCCCAGGGCGGCGAACTCGTGGGCCGCCACGTTGACGGCTTCACGGGCCTGGGTGAAGCGTAGCCCGCCAACAAGCTCGTTAGCGCGGGCGAGTTGTGTGCTGGCTGCGATCCCACGCAGCACCCGCTGCGCATACACATCCAGCGCCGCATCCTGGCGTCTGTCGCCGATACCTGTGAAGATCAGGCGGGACTGGTCAATCTGCCGCTGGGCCTCTTCATAGTTGCCCTTCTCCAGAGCGTTACGCGCACTCTCGGCAATCTGGGTGGCGCGCACCCCTGCCTCAGCGTGGGCCTTGAGCTGGCTGACCTGCGTGGCAACCTCGGCTGGCTGGGTATCGGCGTGCTTAGTGATCCACGTGCTGGCCTGATCAAGCTCGGAGACAGCGGCGGGGTAGTTGCCCTGCTCCAGCAGCCCGCGTGCGAAGGAAAGATCATAGCTGTCGAGCGCATTGTTCTTGTAGCCGCCAGCCAAATAGCCGGGAAGCCACTTCTGCCACGCTATCTCCAGGTCGGTGACGGAGGCACCATAGGCTCGCTCAAGTGCCGAGCGGTAGCCCGAACTGTGTGCGCTGATCGTCAGGAACTCCCGTAGCTTGGCGAATCCGTCCCGATCAATCAGGAAAGCCACTATTGAGAGACTCTGCGGGTAGCCTACCTCGGGATCGCCATAGATCGTGTCACGATCATCAAGCGCGCTCCAGGGCATTAGTCGGCCCTGGTCGGCGGCGAGACGCAGGGCGGCGATCTTTGAGTCGAGATCGGGAGCTGTATGTTCCATATACTGTGCCACCCCCTCCTGAAACCCGGTGTTCAGGCGGTTCTCGCTCATATCGGCAGCGATGATATGCGTCAGCTCATGGCGCACGTTATTGTGTACTTCTTCCTCGCTCTGCTGCTGGGTGCGCTCGATAATCACCACCAGTTCGTGCCGCCGGAAGTCGGCATGAGCCACGACGCCCGGTACATTGCGTGCCGCTGGATTGACCTGATAGTAGTCCGCGCTGGTGGGGAAGAGGCGCAGGCTGAGCGGGGGTGGTGGACGGTAGCCAAAACTGGTGGACACCTCGTCGTAGATCGTATCAACGAAACCGGCGTAGCGTTCGGCCTCAGCCTCTCCACCCACAACATACAAAATGGTAAAGGCTGTCGTGTTCCGCTCGCGCCACTCGCCAGCCTGGGCGCTGGCCTTCCCAGGCACAAAAAATACGACCGCTAGGGCGATGAATAGGGCCACACCGACTAATCTGACATGCATAGTAGCTGTCTGAAAAGTCACCGCCCCCCTCCCAACCTCCCCCCGATGGGGGGAGGAGTCGACTCCCTCCCCCATCGGGGGAGGGCTGGGGAGGGAGAATCGCGGGATATGTGACTTCTTCAGATAGCTTCTCATCACGCGGGTATCATCTTCTCAGGTATCTGGCTGTCCACCCGTGGGCTACCGTCCGGCGTCAGGCGGATATAGGTGCCATCGGGCTGGAGAATATGGGCACGCACATTATCACCCAGGTAGGTACCCAACAGCTTGTCACAGACAAACGTGATCAGAGCTGGATCTTCGAGCGGGTAGAGTTCCTCAACCCGACGATCCAGATTGCGATCCATAATATCGGCGCTACCAAGGTAGAGGATGGGCGTGCCGCCATTGGCGAAGTAGTAGATCCGGCTGTGTTCCAGGAACGGCCCGATTATACTGCGAACTTGGATATGATCGCTCAGACCGGGTACACCAGGGCGCAGCGAACACATCCCGCGCACAATCAGGTCAATCCGCACACCAGCCTGCGATGCTTCGTAGAGCAAGCCAATAAACTGGTGATCAACCAGGGCGTTCATCTTAAAAATGATCCGACCGTCGCCATATTCGCGTTGGCGCTGGATCTCGTGGCGGATCATGTCCATCAGGCGCTGGCGCAGGGTAATCGGCGCGACCAGCAATGAGCGGTAGGTGGACTGGCGACTGTAGGCGGTGAGGAAATTAAAGAGATCCACCACATCGGCGGCGATGTCGGGGCGGCAGGTAAACAGCCCCAGATCGGTGTAGACGCGGGCGGTGCTGGCGTTATAGTTGCCGGTGCCCATGTGAACATAGCAGCGGATGCTATCTTGTTCCTGGCGCACCACCATCGCCAGCTTGGCGTGAACCTTCAGCCCCAGCAGCCCATAGACAACATGCACCCCAGTGCGCTCCATCGCCTTGGCCCAGATGATATTGTTCTCCTCATCGAAGCGGGCCTTCAGTTCCACGACCGCCGTTACCTGCTTGCCCTGCTCGCGAGCGTGGATGAGTGCCTTCACAATGGGCGAGTTGTTGCCAACGCGGTAGAGAGTCTGCTTGATCGCCAGTACATACGGGTCTTCGGCGGCAGCCTGGATAAAGTCAATCACCGGCGAGAAGGAGTGGTAGGGATGATGCAGCAGCACATCGCCCTGACGGATCGTGTCAAAAATATCGCTGCCGCCGCGCAGCACCGACGGCAGTGTAGGCATATGCGGCGGATCCTTGAGGTCGGGCCGATCAATCTTCAGCAGAGCCATCAGATCGGCAATACCGAGGGGGCCACGCACCGTATAGAGGTCACGCGGGCCGATCTTCAGGTTCGTCAGCAACAGATTACTGATCCGCTCCGGCATCGCCTTATCAACCGTAATCCGCACCACCTCGCCAAAGCGGCGCTGGCGCACACCCTGCTCGATACTGGAAAGCAGGTCGTCGGCCTCATCCTCCTCAATCTCCATATCGGCGTTGCGGGTGACGCGAAAGGGTGCGGACATCACCACTTCCATGCCAGGGAAGAGCATATCGAGGTGTGCGGCGATCACCTGCTCAATCCAGACAAAGCAATGACGCCGCCCGATGGCATAATCATGCGGCCTCTCGCAGAGGTCGGATGGCAGCGCGATCAGGCGTGGCAGCCCCTCGGGTACCTTCACACGGGCGAATAACTCACCCTTCTGCGGATCCTGGATCATCACCGCAAGGTTCAGGCTCAGGTTCGAGATGAACGGGAAGGGTCGGCTGCTATCAAAGGCGAGAGGCGTGAGGATCGGGAAGATCTGCTGATGGAAGAACTCAGCCACCCACAGGCGCTGTCCGTCGCTCAAATCCGCCATATTCAGCAGATGGATGCCCTGCTCAGACAGGCTTGGCAGCAGGTCGTTGAGCAACAGCTCGCGCTCCTGCTCAATCAGTGGTAGCAGAGTCTTGCGCACCGCCTTCAGTTGCTCAGTGGGCGTAAGCCCGTCGGGCGACTGCTTCTGCACGCCTGCGCTGATCTGCTGAAGGATACCGCTCACGCGGATCATAAAGAACTCGTCGAAGTTCGACGCAAAGATGGCGAGGAACTTCACCCGCTCCAGCAGCGGGTTTGCCGGGTTCAGTGCTTCGCCAAAGACGCGGCGGTTAAACTCGATCCAGCTCAGTTCACGGTTCAGGTAGGAGGGCGTCACGGGAGCCTGCGCCTCTGCCACCTCGATCTGCGTTAGCTCCTGCACGCTCATGCGGGGTACCCTTATATATGTTTTGTTATAGCAGTGATGCTTAGTAGTATATCTGCCTGACCGAGCCACGTCAACGGCACGACTCAATCATCCTTCAACCGCGTTGAGAACATGCTCAAGGCGAGCGATCCGCCCGGCGCGATCAACGTCAATGGCGATCAGATCGATCCGGCAGGGCGTATGGGCGGGCAGGTTCGCCTCGATCATGTAGGCGTCCGCGAGATTCGCCATGCGGCGGAGTTTTGCCGGCGAGAGGCTTTCTTCCGGGGGCACCGGGCCACCGACACGGCGGGTACGTACCTCAACAAAAATAATCTGGCCGCCCTGTTGGGCGACCAGATCGATCTCGCCAATACGGCAGCGCCAGTTGCTTGCCAGAACAGTGTAGCCTGTACGTACTAAATGTGATCGGGCAGCGGACTCGCCGAAGTCCCCCAGATCGCGTCTAGTTGAAGGCATACTTGCGCCAAACGTCGTGACGCTCCATCTCGCCGAGCAGCGCGAAGGCCAGATATTGTGGTTGGCGGGGGGTGGAGAGCAGCAGCATATTGGCCTGTTCAGGAGTGCGCCCGCCCTTGCGGTGATTGCACTCGCGGCATGCCGTCACGACATTCTCCCAGGTCGTGGCCCCACCCTGCGAGCGTGGCAGCACGTGATCCATCGTCAGAGAAGCACGCCCAGGTTGGGTGCCGCAATATTGGCAGGTCTCGCGGTCGCGGGCGAAGATACCACGGCGTGAACATGGCAACCTCAAGCGGCGCGGGATGCGAATATAGCGCACCAAGCGAATCACGAGGGGTACATCGAAGGCGATCTGCCGGGCACGAAGCTGCTGCTGGGCCGCCTCGATCAGCTCGGCCTTCTCCTGGAGCAGCAGGACAATCGCACGGCGCACCGAAATGAGCTGTAGTGGCTCGTAACTGGCGTTGAGGACGAGGACTCGCTGCAAGACACCCACCCCCTTTAAGAACCAATTGTTCGGTAACAAAGGCTCTCTGCACGGGGTAGGGTTTGACCCCGGCTAGAGATCTAAGACGTTGGCATAGCTCGCGGAGGAGACGGACAAGATCGCACGCATGACTGCGCCCCGCGCACAACTGCTACGGTCGGCAGTGAAAGCGTGGTACGCGGCAAAGGCGGCGCAGCACAGGGGCACGCTCACTGCTCGTCTGTCTTGTCTTAGGATGTGAAGATCGCCGTGGCTCATGCCTGCCTCAAAACTACGCCCTGTTACGGGCGTAGAAAGGACACCCGCACACACCCACATAGGGTATCACGCCTTGTTGGGGATTGTCAACTTGTGACATACACCCACCAGGGCATATGCAAAGTCAGCCCGCCCCCTCTCCCCCTGCCCCCTCTCCCACAAGGGGAGAGGGGGTATTCCTCACGAGAAAGCGATCCGGCTCCCCTCCCCCCGCGTGGGGGAGGGGCTGAGGGTGGGGGGCGGGCGGTACTCTGCGGACTTTGCACCTGCCCTAATACACCTACCGATACGCCGCATCAGGGCTGCTTGTCGGATCATCTGGCGTATGCTACAATGGCCGTCAGTGCGCCTGCGGGCGCAATTTTGACGCGATAGTCGAGAGGACTTGTCATATGGCCAGCAAAAAGGGCAACCGCATCGTGATCAGGCTGAAGAGCTCCGAGAGCGGCCACACCTATACCACCATGAAGAATCGCCGTAACGACCCGAGCCGCCTTGAGCTGAAGAAGTACGACCCGATCGTGCGTCGGCACGTTTCTTACCGCGAGACGAAGTAGCTTCGTTACACAGCATTAAGGGTGCGGCGTGGCTCTGCCACGTCGCACCCTTTGTTGTGTACGGAGATCAGCTAAGACATGGTTCAATCCAGCTTTACAGTTTGGGCTGCGCGTAGTGCGGGCTTCCAGCCCGCCAGATGAGCGTCGGCAGGCTGGAAGCCTGCACTACGAACTGTAAACCTGAAACCTGGCACCTGAAACCTTGTCTAATAGCTTATTCTCAGCAACCGCGTGTGGCTGAACATCCCCGCCGCCTCAAGGGTCTGCTTTGAGCGGTGGTTGTAGTTCCAGCATCCCGCCACTGGTCGCAACCCAATCCGCCGACACTCCGCGATCAGTGCGCGGATGGTGGCGGTTCCTACGCCCGTGTGGCGTGCCCACTCCACGGTATACATCCCGATGCTGGCGACATCTGTGTAGAGCGTGCTGCGGTCTATAATCCCGAATCCCTCACAGATTCCTGCGCACTCGGTGATGTATAGTTTCCCCGCTTCTAAGTTTGTCTCAAGTGCATTGAAGAAACTGCCCGATCCGGCCCGGATGGTTGGCAGGTCGTCTGGCGATGCCTGGCGAATAGAGACATCGCTTTCCGGCGCAGGCGTGTTGGGCAGAGCCTGGAAGAAGTATGCCTGACGGTCAATCTGCCGGTAGTCGTCAATGGCATGCGAGAGAAAAATCTCGTCGCAGGTTGGCACAAAGGCAGCCTGGACACTCTCAAGCCGCCGCACTCTCTGGAAGGTGGTCTGCCCGTAGCGGCGGTAGGCGGCATCGAGCGCAAACTGGGTGATGAGGCTCTCACCGTGGATAGCGCAGCGTCCCGCCGCTGCCCCATCAATCTCGATGCGGTAGTGGCGTGAGGTAAGAATATGCTCCTCCAGGAAGGAGTCAATGGGCGAGGTGAGGCCGATGATGTCTAGGCGGAGCGCATCGGCGATCTCGGCAAAAGGGACGGGGATAAAGCGGATGTTCATGGCGCTCCTCGTCAAAAACTCATCCAAAATTTATGTATTCCCTAGAATTTCTAAAGAACTCTCGGTTATGATAGAGTGCAAGCGTCGTTTTTATGAAGTGGAACTCCCAAAGCCGTCGTGTGCGATCAGGAATGAAGATGACCACACCTTCCCCGCGTGATACTGAGCAAACAACCCTGCGCCGCCCGGTGATCGCCGATAGCAATATCACCACGGTTGTCGGTGTAGCTGCGCCTGTGCTGATATCATTGCTGGCCCTGGTGCTGATGCTGGGCAGCGCCCTCGTGCTGGCCGTCGTCTTCCCCGACGTGGGAACCAGCCTGAACACAGCCATGTTGGGACAGAAATCTTTCTGGTATCTGACACGGGCCAGCGCCTTTGTCTCCTACGGGTTGCTCTGGTGGTCAATGGTACTGGGCCTGACGATTACTAACCGCATGGCGCGAGCCTGGCCCGGTGGCCCCACCGTGTCGGACATACACGAATATGCGAGTATCCTGGGTCTCGTCTTCGCGACCATCCACGCCCTGAGTCTGCTGGGCGACCAGTTCTTCGGCTTTAGTCTAGTTCAGATCCTCCTGCCCTTTGCAAGTGCAGACTACGAGCCCTTTTGGGTTGGCCTGGGGCAACTGGCTTTCTACCTCATGATCCCGGTTGCGTTCAGTTTCTACGTGCGGCGCTGGATCAGTTGGCAGGTCTGGCGAATAATCCACTATCTCAGCTTCGGTATCTTCGCCCTGGCCCTGGCCCACGGCATCTGGAGTGGGAGCGACAGCGGATCAATGTGGGTACGGTTATTCTACGCAGCCAGCGGCCTGAGCCTTGTGGCGCTGACCATTTACCGCATCCAGGTGAGCAGACGACTAACGGGGAACGCAGCCGCATAATCGCATGCCTTTTGACGACGCTCTCCAAGCCGACCTAAATTATACAATGAGGAGTATTTCATGGCTCGCCGGAAACCGAATCGACGCCTCCTAGTCACGACATTTAACACCACTCTCGCCACTGTCGCCGTGACTGCCACTGCGGCTGGATGGGCAGCTTTCGGCCTCACTGACACCAGCAGCGCTGCGAGTGCTGCCAAGCCCCGGCAGGCCATCTTGCGGCCCGTGGCCGCTAATCAGCAGCAGCGTGCTGATTCCATCCGTCACCTCATGCACAAGGAATGGTGGCAATTCGATTTTTTTGGCGACTCACGGTCTTCCCGATCAATCACCAGCACTCGCTCGTCACGCTGACGCGGTGCTGACTGTGTGAAGCGAGATCATCGCAATGTGACCCTCGTTCATGCTGCCGCGCCGATAGCCCGCAAGGTCGAGGGTGACGTGGCGGAATCCGGCCTCGCTGCGCAGGCGATCCACCACCTCGGCAGCATGAGCAATCATCTGGGGCATCTCGTCGCTGCCAACCTCGATCCGAGCCAAATCGTCGTGGTAACGCACGCGGTACTGGCGAAACCCTATCTGCCAGAGTATATCCTCAGCGGCCTCCACCTGGGCCAACCTCTCGGGCGTAATTGCCGTGCCATAGGGAAACCGCGACCCAAGGCAGGCGAAGGCCGGTTTATCCCAGACAGGCAGGCCAAGGTGACGAGCTAAAGCACGGATGGCCGCTTTATCCAGCCCAGCTTCCTTCAGCGGCGCACGGATGTGGTGTTCGCCAGCGGCCAGCAGGCCCGGTCGGTGATCGCTCAGATCATCACTGTTCTCGCCGTAGGCTACCCAAGTGATTCCCTGCTCAGTCGCCAGATCTTCAAGGCGGGCGAAGAGCGTATTTTTGCAGAAGTAGCAGCGGTTCGTGGGGTTGGCTGCGTAGCGCGGGTCGGCGACCTCGGCGGTAGGCACGACAAGATGGCGGATACCGGTCAATCGGGCCAGTTCTATGGCCTCGCGCAACTCACGCCGGGGCAGCGAGGGCGAGTCGGCGGTGATGGCCAGTGCGCGATCACCAAGCACATTCTGGGCCACCATCGCTAGTAGCACGCTGTCTACCCCACCGGACATCGCAATCACCACGCTGCCCATCTCAACCAAGATCGTCCGCAGACGGGCGTAGGCTTGTTCCAACTCGCCATCAATCTGGGTCATTAGGAAACTCCTCACTACGGATCAGACAACCAAGCGATTCGTGCACAACACCCATAGCCGCTGATGCCCGACTATCAGCTATCGGCTATTTTCAGACTCTGATCCTCATGAATAAAGGCCACCTGTGCATCCTGACGAGGACGCGCAGGCGACCTTTGCTCACAAGAAAATCGCTCGTTCATGGGCCGGGCACGCAGGGCGACAGAGTGCCTTGCGCAAGACTAATCGTTGCTATGCTTTGGCCGGATCACCAGGACAGGCACCGGTGCCGTCTGCACCACCTTCTGGGTGACGCTGCCGAAGACAAAGCGACTGATCCCGCTGCGCCCGTGGGTCGCAATGGCGATCAGGTCGGCGTGCTGGCTCTCGGCGAAGTCGAGAATAGCCTCTGCCGCTGGCATTGCGCTCACTTCAATGTTAACGGTGTACCCCTCGGAGCGGAAGGTATCGGCCACACCATTCAGATATGTCTCGGCATCATGCTCCAGGGTGGCCATGCTATCCGAGATGTCGCTGGCCATCAGACCACTGTAGTCAACGCTGGCAGTGAATACAGGCGGAACGGCCCGCAAAAGCGTCACCTGAGTGGTGCCTTCATTTGCGGCGAGGGCGTGGACATGAGGCAGTACCTGCTCAGCTAAGGCCGATCCATCAAGCGGGACAAGAATATGACGATACATGAGGAAGCTCCTTTGCGTGACTCCATTGTAACCTGGAGGAGACGTATGTGTTGACTCAGACTGACCGTTCGCGCAATGACTCGTACTCATGGTCGTACTCTGCCATTATCAACCGCCGCAAAAGATCAGAGACCGTGATCAGCCCGACGACCTGTCCGTTATGCAGCACGGGAAGCCCGCTAATCCTCCATGCGACCATCAAGTGGGCGGCCTCGTGCAATGGTGTGTCCGGGCTGACGGTGATGACAGGGCGACGCATGATCTTCCGCAGCGGCAGATCATGCACCCGGTAGTAAAGATTGTAATGATGAATATCGCGGTCGGGCGAGTCGGAGATGCGGTTAATGTCGCCCTCGGTAACGATACCGACAAGACACCCGGCAGCGTTCACCACTGGCAAGCGCCGGATTCCCTCGGTGACGAGTAAATCTCGTGCGCGCGGGAGCGACTCCGTGTCGCGAGCGATGATCGCTGGCGAACTCATCCACGACTTGACGGTCTCCATAGTACCGACCCCTTATTTCTCCCAGCGCAGATCATCATTGATCACCTGGAGTAGCTCGCCCTCGCGACTAAGGAGGAGCCGAACCGCGCGTCGTTGGTTACACGCGAAGATCGGACATTTATCGGTGTCGGTGACGCCGTATATGCACGCTGCGACATCACGACACATATCAACCGACACCGCAAAGCGCGGCGAGTCTGGCGGACCATCAAGCTGGCGTAGGCGGAGCCGCGCATTGCGTAGTTCAGGGGCCAGCTTACTCAGATGTGTGCGCGCAACCCTCAACATGGGGTGAGGCGGGCGTTTCGGACGGGCCATTCTTCTCCCCTTTTCTGCGTGTCACATCTTATAGTACAAAAACAAGTATATCAAGCATAGCAGATGATCATTTATGGTAATGAATACCCTTCGCAACAGAGCGTTAAGATGCCTCTCCTGATTGAGTCAACCGACACAAGAAACGCGGTAAAACTGTCGTGCTGAGTATAGCAAAGCATCCCGGCGACGATGAGGCTCACCGGGACGCTTCACTTTGCTCAGCTTTTCGGGAACCTGTACTAGCGCCAGCGACGGCGTAGCATCGGCAGGAACGCCATCAGGATCAAGAAGGCGAGCCCAACCAATAGCACATCGGGCGTGATCGCAATGCCCAGGAATGGAGTCAGCGCAGGCGATGGAACGACCTGTGGGCTGCTTGGAGCCTGATTGATCCGTGCCACCTGAGGCCCCGCTGTTGCTGCAAAATCGGTGGGCATGACGGGTGTGGGCGGTGCCACGATCTGGAGGGGCATGGCTGGAGCTTGAGCCAGCGGGCCGGATTTTGCGTCGCTCAGATCCAGCGCGATCGTGTAGTCGCCTAGGTTAAGCATGCCGGCGAACGGCACCTCAAAGCTCGTGGTTGTCCCCGCGTAGATCGTCCCCATACTCACCGGGAAGCGGCTCACCTCTTTACCGGAGGAATCCGTCAGTACGAGGTCGCCGGTGGGCTGGAGGCGCACATTACCCGTGTTGTGCAGACTGACGTGGATCATAGACTTGTCGCCCACAATACTATGGGTCACGGTGCCAATTGTCAGCGCGGGCCGCTGTGCGCCGGGTACCGTCACTGAGACCGTTATGGCATGGCGCACCACCTGACTGAGCGACAGCCCGCCCACCCCAGACGCCGGTGTGCCCTTATCGCTCTGAAGCACGATGCTGGCCATATACTCACCGGGCGAGGTGTCGAGAGGCACGCGCAGGACGAAGCTGCGCCGCTGTGCGCTACGCGCCTCTAGGCGAAATACCTCGCTTGGGTAGGTGATCCATGCGGTCATCCCACTGGTCATATCACCCTCGGCACCCACACTCATACCGCCGTTCACCAGTGAATTTACATTGGCTACATAGGTGCGTACCTGAACTGGGCTGGAGCCATAGTTTCCTAGCTCAACCGTCAGTTCACGCATCGTGCCCGGCTCTAATGTCAGGTCAAAATAGGTACCCGCACTGTCAATGGGGCAAATACCGAGCTGCGGTACCGCCTGACCCTCTGCAGCGGCACGCCCTGTACCGAGCAGCACCAGTGCGAACATAAGCATAAGTGTGGAAGCGGTATATGTGAACAAACGATTAGTGCGAGTCATCGGTGGCCTACCTCTCAACATACGAGAGCGGCGCAGCGGGTATCCGCCGTGCCGCTCTCTTCATCAGGCGCGGCGCACCAGCTACTGGAGCGCCGCGCTATCAATCAGGTGCTTAGGTGTTCGGACCAGCGCTGATCGTCACCGTCAGCGTACCCGCATAATTACCTGCGCGGGTGTAGGCTGGCACGGTGAGGGAGATCGGCAGGTTCTGGGTGTACGAGCCAAGGCCGTGATCCGCAGCCGAGAGGATAACCTTACGTGCGGTATCAAGGGTGCCGCCCACGCCAACAAACGGCCCGTGTCCGGCGGTGTTCTCAACTGCCATGCCCGCAACCATCGTCGGAGTTCCGGGCGTGTTGATCGCGAACTTGTCAGCGGTGAGGTTTGTCTTCGTATTCGCAGTACCGGTATAGACCAGGGTACTCGACAGGATGGTTACGTTCCAGCCATTGCCGAGACCAGTCGGGTCAATAACCGATAGGGTCATATTACCAGTTGGTATCTGCTGGTCGTAGGAGGATGTAATGTCATCCAACGTGACCGCAGCTACGGAGGCGGACAGCGGGGCACCGACGATCTCGAAAGTTACGTCATTATCGGCGGCACGAGTGGCGGGGGTGGCGCTCAGGGCGACAAGAGCCAGGCTGAGGCCGAGGGCCAGTGGGAAGAGACGTTTGAGCGAAAACATGGTCGTACTCCTTGATTTGCCGCGATAGTGCGGCGATGACATCCGGCGTCGAGACTCGTGTGAGCAGTCAACATGCAGGTCGCTCCTTTCACTGTGGAGCTGACCAGCACACGGATGTGCGGAGTACGCTATGCGTACCTGCCAGGGTCGGTTACGCCACTTGCTCCCTCGGTGATAGAGGCGTCCAAATAAATCACCGAGATCATCGCACCCGCTGGTCAGGCTTCGTAGGTGTTTGTTGGGCCGTGAGCGTTTCGCTCTTCTCCACAATACATCGCCGGGTGGCGGATGTCTGTATGCCAGCAATACCCTCTAGGGGATCTGCGAAGTACCCTCACCAACTGAGATGAATAGTTTAATTTGTATTAAAAATAAAGGCGTGTCAGGGGAGGTAACACCGCTCCTAACACGCCTCTGAATATATTTTAATTTGTATTAAAAATAAAGGCGTGTCGGAGGAGATAATACCGCCCCTGATACGCCTCTGAACAAGACGACCTTACACCCGTACCAGATCGGCGGGGACGGGGAAGTTCTGGCAGAGTTCGCCAACCTCGGCAGCGATGCGGGCCTGGCGCTCGGTGTCGTCGGGGTGCTGGAGAACGTCAACGATCCACGTGGCGATCTGAGCCATCTCGGCCTCGGCCATACCACGGGTAGTAACTGCCGGCGTGCCGATACGGATACCACTGGTGCGGACGGGGGGCTGCGGGTCGTCGGGGATAGCGTTCTTATTCACCGTAATCGCGGCGCGGTCGAGAGCCTTCTGAGCCTGGGCGCCCGTAACCCCCAGGCCAGTCAGGTTGGCCAACATCAGGTGGTTATCGGTACCGCCACTGATCAAGGTCACGCCACGCTCGGTCAGGCCAGCAGCCAGAGCCTTGGCATTGCGGCGAATCTGGGCGGCGTAGCTCTTAAACTCGGGGCGCAGAGCTTCGCCAAAAGCCACCGCCTTGCCCGCGATCACGTGCATGAGCGGGCCGCCCTGGTTGCCGGGGAAGACGCTGCTGTTGATCTGCTTGGCGTATGGCTCGTCCATCATAATCAGACCGCCACGCGGGCCGCGCAGAGTCTTGTGGGTGGTTGTGGTGACAATATGGGCGTGACCAACCGGGCTGGGGTGTTCGCCTGCGGCCACCAACCCGGCAATGTGGGCGATGTCGGCCATGAGCAGGGCACCTACCTCATCGGCGATCTGGCGCATGCGGGCGAAGTCAATAATCCGGGGGTAGGCGCTGGCCCCCGAGGTGATCAGTTTGGGACGAGCCGTGCGGGCCTTCTGGGCCAGGTCGTCGTAGTCAATCTGGCCGGTAGCCATATCAACACCATAAAACTGGATGTTGTACCACTTGCCGCTAAAGTTCACCGGGCTGCCGTGGGTGAGGTGTCCACCGTGATCAAGGCGCATGCCGAGAATCGTATCACCGGGCTGGAGCAGAGCGGTGAAAACGGCGATATTGGCCTGGGCACCGCTGTGAGGTTGCACATTGGCCGCCTGGGCCCCAAAGAGCTTCAGGGCACGGTCAATTGCCAACTGCTCGACCACATCAACAAACTCACAGCCGCCATAGTAGCGCTTACTCGGCAGACCCTCGGCGTACTTGTTGGTCAGCACCGAGCCTTGGGCCTCCATCACCGCAAGACTCGTGTAATTCTCGCTGGCGATCAGCTCCAGACCCTCGCGCTGGCGCGTGGCCTCACTCTCGATCAGCGCGGCAATCTCGGGATCGGATACCCGTAGGTTATCAAGCGTCATAGTCTCCTCCTGTGAATTGCAGATTGCAGATTATGGATTGTGGATTGTGGATTGTAATCTACAATCTGCAATCTGCAATCATTCAGTATCCGGCTGATTTATCAACGATATTCAACAGCGGTTGGTTGGTACGAAAGCGGGCAAGGTTTTCGATAAAGAGGGCGACCTGGCGCTCGTGCATGCGCGACGAGTTGGACGTGGCGTGCGGCGTAATGGTGGTGTTGGGCAAGGTCCAGAGCGGACTTTCGGCGGGCAGTGGCTCCTGCTCGAAGGTATCGAGTGCCACCCCGCCGATCTGATCGTTGCGCAGGGCGGCGATCATGGCCGGATCGTCAATCACCTCGCCACGGGCGATATTGATCAGGTAGGCTGTCGGCTTCATAGCCGCAAACGCCGCCGAGTCGATCATGCCGCGAGTCTCAGCGGTGAGGGGTGCGGCAACAACGATATAGTCGGCTTCGGGCAGTAGGTCGCGCCAGCCGTCGCTACCAACCACCCTGACGACACCGGGCATCAGATGAGGCGTACGTCGGCTGCCATAGATTCGCATACCGAAAGCGGCAGCTCGCTTAGCGATAGCCTGACCGATCCCGCCGATGCCGATAATCAGCAAGGTAGAATCGTACAACTCACGCAGATTCAATCCCTCAAGCCAGTGCGCCTCGGCCTGGGCCGCACGGTAGGTGCTCATCTGCTTGGCGTGGGCCAGCATAAAGCCGAACACAAATTCGGCGATGGGGATAGCGTGGAGACCAGCGGCGTTAGTCAGGGTGAGGTTGTGTGCGATCAGCGTTGGGGTCAACAAATGATCGACCCCGGCGCTGGGAGTGTGCATCCAGCGCAGGAGAGGGGCAGCGGCGAGGACATCATCCAGCGCAGGTTGCGCCATCCACCAGCGGAAGTAGGCGACTGCGTCTGACGGATCGCCCGCGAAGTCGCCCGTAATACTCACCCAGACGGTATCAACCTCAGCGGGCAGGTGTGGCGCAAGAGACTCACGGATCTGGATAGGGACGATGATCTTCATAGAGACATATTCGGTGGTTCGGACGCATCGCAATGCGCCCATTCTAGCTCACGCACTCGCCGGGCTTCAGAGCGATCACCTCGGTGGTGACACCAAACTCCTGACATGCTGCGACAAGGGCGGCGGGTGTACCGCTGAGGATCGGGAAGGTGCCGTAGTGTCCGGGGATAGCGTAGGCCGCGCCGATCAGCTTGAGGGCGTAGGCCGCCTGACGTGGATCCATCGTAAAATGGTCGCCAATCGGCAAAATGACCAGATCTGGCTTATACAAATCACGAATGATCTGCATATCCATCGTCACGCTGGTGTCGCCGGTGTGGTAGATCGTGAATCCATTGCTCATGCGGATCAGAAAACCGCATGCCGTACCCAGGCCAATCGTCTGTCCGCCCTCGTGGATCGAACTAGAGTGATGGGCATTAGTCATCGTGACCTTCATATCAGCCACGCTCACTGTGCCGCCCTTGTTGAAGCCGAGCAACTGTGTGCCCGGCACACCCTTGCCCTCCAGATAGGGCAGTAAGTCGTACTGACAGATCACCGTCGCCCCGGTTTCCTGCGCAAGCGGCACCAGATCGGCGCTATGATCGCCGTGGCCGTGGGTAAGCAGGATAGCGGCGAGGTTCTGGCGCAGTCTTGGTTTGAGATCCGCAGGGCAAGCCGGGTTGCCATCAATCCAGGCGTCAATCAGCACTCCCCGGCCCTCAGGGGTGGTGAGGTGGAAGGTACCGTGGCCGGCCCAGGTGATCGTCGTATCCTTGCCAATCGTCGTCATAGCCTGCCTCCTTCTCACTGCCGAAGAACTCCACGGCGCTCCAGTATAGCATAAGCCTGCTGGAAGGTGGATGAGACACCCTCACGCCACCCAGGGCTGATGCAAAGCCAGTGAACCCCCTCTCCCCCTGCCCCC
>JBAXMH010000068.1:0-20661 GCA_037134395.1 Chloroflexales bacterium | reverse complement strand
AACGTAGCCTCCGTTCGGCACTGCGCCTGTACAACCCTGGCGATCAGGTGCGCCATTATCGCGTTGGGGAGATCATCGGATGGGGCGGATTTGGGGCTGTCTACAAGGCCGAAGATACCCGCCAGCCTGGTAGTCGCTTTGCACTGAAGGAGAGCCTTGACCCCAGCGACATGACCAGTTTCCAGGGCGAGTTTGCGGTACTGCAACAGCACCCGCACGCCCATTTGCCCCGCTACGAGGAGATGTTTGTCGAGCAGGGCAATGGCTACTTAGTGATGGAGTTCATCCCTGGTCAGAGTCTAGAGGAGGTGAGTGCGGCGGCAGGTGGCCCACTTGAGGAGGAGCAAGTCCTGGGTTTCGCGCTGCAACTCTGCAAGGTGTTGAACTATTTGCACCGCCAAAACCCGCCCATCCTGCACCGCGACCTGAAGCCCGCCAATGTGCGCCTGACGCCGGATGGCCTGATCAAACTGGTGGATTTTGGGCTGTTTAAGCAGGGCACCGACAAAGTCATCTCGTCGCGCTTGGGACTCACCCCTGCCTACGCGCCGCTGGAACAACACCCGCTGAACCTCGGTCACACCGACCAGCGCAGCGATATTTATAGTCTCGGCGCGACGCTCTACCAACTGCTAACCGGAAAACTACCCAAAACCTCTTTTGAGCGCATCGAACCTCCCCGTGACCCGCTCGTTCCGCCGGAGTGCCTGAACCCGCGCCTTTCGCGCCATGTCGCCACCGCGATCACCAAAGCGCTAAGCCTCGCGATGCAGGATCGCTACCAAGACATTGCGAGCTTTCGCCTTGCGCTGTTGGGCCAAGCGCCGGTGCAGCCTGCGGCAGCAGCACCCGCGCCGCCTGCCCGTGCGCCGCGCCGACGATTGCCCACGTGGGTGCCCAAAATGGTTAAAGTATCCGCAGGCCCCTTCCTGATGGGCAGTACCGATCAGCAGATCACCACTGCAGTCAGCCAGGGGGCGGATGAAGATTGGGGGGTAAGTGAAGATTTTATGACAAATGAAAAGCCTCAACACTCGCTGAACCTACCCGACTTCTGGATCGCGAAGACACCCGTGACCAATGCCCAGTTCCGGCCCTTTGTTAAGGGCGACGGCTACCGAAATCCGCGCTACTGGACGCAGGCTGGCTGGCAGTGGCGAGAGCAGGAGAAGATCGTTAGGCCAAAATATTGGTATAATGAAGGATTGAACAGGGCGGACTACCCAGTGGTGGGCATAAACTGGTTTGAGGCAGTGGCCTACTGCCGCTGGCTGACGGCCCAAACCGGCCATGAGTTCCGCCTGCCCAGTGAGGCCGAGTGGGAGAAAGCGGCCCGTGGTACGGACGGACGGATCTACCCGTGGGGTAACACGTGGGAGAAAGGGCGTTGCAACAGTGAAGAGGCGGGCATCAAACACATCACGCCGGTCGTCCAATACCCAAGCGGTGCCAGCCCCTATGGTGCGCTGGATATGGCGGGGAATGTCCACGAGTGGTGCGCAACCCAGTGGTGGCCAGCGCAATGCGCAACCCAGTGGTGGCAAGTGTCGTACCGCTACCCCTATCAGCTTGAGGACGAGTGGCAAACGGTGTATCTGGAGGCTGACGTCCAGTACCGCGTGATGCGTGGTGGCGCGTATTATTGCAGTAGTACAAGTGTGCGTAGTGCGTGCCTCCAAGTCACCGGCGAGGATCTGAGCGAACGCATGGAATTTTTCGGGTTGCGGGTCGCCAGCCATTCAAAACCTGCCTAGTTCTGTGTCCTGAATCATGGGTTCTAGGTGTGGAAACCGGTAGAGACGCCCCGGCGGGGCGTCTCTACGGCGTGGGATCGTACAAAAAAACATGCTAAAATGAACCAAGATTGATAATATGTGCAACGTAACGTGAGGTTCTCATGATTTTTACAATCGAAACGGAACAGGAAACAGATACACGCTGGATTGCTGAAATCCTTGAACTAGCCGGTGTTTTGGCTTATGGCACTACTGTTGATGAAGCTATTGCCCGTGCCAAAGCCCTCGCTCTGCGCGTACTGGCCGAGCGGTTAGAACATGGGGAAGAACCATCGGCGCTGACTACCATTGCGTTCGAGGCGGTAAGCGTATGAAGTCGTGGCCCGCAACGAAAGCCCGCCGCGTCCTTGCCGCGCTCATACGTATTGGATGGCAGATTAAACGCACAGCGGGTTCACATCGAACCCTGGCACGTCCTACGTGGCCTGATTTCATCTTTGGCACTACCGCAAAAGGCACGCTGTCCGGCACCGCACGCCGGGGGGCTGAAGCCCCCGGCTAGATTCAGCGAAGGCCGCTGAAGCGGCCTCACATAGGCCGCTTCAGCGGCCTTCGCTGAATCTAGCCCGCCCGTTTACGGGCCGGGCGGCTGGGATGACAGCGTGCCTTTTGCGGTAGTGCCAAAACTCCTAATGGCACAATTCCTCACCCGTCGGGCGCTCAGCCTGATCTTCGTCCTCTTTAGCCTAACTTTCCTGACCTTCCTGATTGGTCGTCTGGTGCCGGGCGATCCCATCCTGGTGCTGATGGGACCTCGGCGCGATCCGGACACTTACGCACGGTTGCGCCATCTCTACGGCCTTGACCGCTCGCTGATTGAGCAGTACCTGCGCTACGTCGGCGGGCTGCTGCGCGGCGACTTTGGGTTATCGTTTCGTTACGAGGGTCGCCCGGTGCGGGAGCTGATCGCTCAGGGGGTGCCCATTTCGCTGCTGGTAGGCGGTTTGGCCCTGGCCCTGAGTGTGCTGGCGGGCGTGCCCCTGGGGATGTTGGCCGCCCTGCGCCACAATAGTCTGGTGGATCGCGGGATCGTCGGGCTGACCCTGGCCTTCTACGCGGTGCCGAGCTTTGTGCTGATTCCACTGCTCTGGGCGCTAAATCTGGCTGCTTACCGCGCCGGTTGGCCGAGTCTGCCCCAGGCCGGGTGGGGTCGTCCCGCGCATCTGGTGCTGCCCATCCTCGTGCTGGCCGCCGCCAATATTGGCTACATCACCCGGCTGATGCGCTCTTCAACCCTGGAGGTGCTGCGCGACGACTACGTCCGCACGGCGCGGGCCAAGGGTCTGCGCGAGCGCACGGTGGTGCTGCGCCATGTGCTGCGCAACGCTATTCTGCCTGTGCTGACGATGCTTGGCCCCGCGACGGCATTTCTGGTTACGGGAGCCTTTGTGGTCGAAAACTTGTTCACAATTCCCGGCATTGGGCGTATCTCGATTGAGGCAATTGGCCAGCGTGACTATCCGGTCATCCAGGGCACGACGATTATCCTGGGGGTGACAGTGGTGATCATGAATACGCTCACCGATCTGCTTTATCGGGTCTTCGACCCGCGAATCGAGCTTGACTGAGTGAGATCAGACTTTCAAACCTCTCCCTGGGGCCGGCTGGTGCGCAGCCCGCTCGGCGCACTGAGTCTTGTCACTTTGGTGCTGGTGATCTGCGCGGCCTTGATTGGGCCACTGATCTACGCAATTGATCCGACAACGCCGGACTTTGGCGCGATCAATGCGGCACCGGGCCTATTCCATCCCCTGGGCACCGACCGGCTAGGCCGCGATACGCTGGCCCGCCTGCTTGCTGGCCTGCGCATCTCGCTGCTGGTGGCCGTCGTGGTTGAGGCGATCAACATTGTGGTCGGGGCCAGCCTGGGGTTGCTGGCCGGGTTCTTTGGTGGTTGGGCCGACGCGCTAATCTCGCGGTTGGCCGATATGCTCTTCGCCTTCCCCGGCCTGCTACTGGCCATCCTGGTAGCGGCAGTGTTTGGAGCCTGGGTGACTGAGAACTACGGGGCGACCGCCCGCCTCCTGCTGGTTGTGATCTCCCTGGCGCTGGTGGGTTGGCCGCTGATGGCCCGCTACGTGCGTGGACAGGTACTCGGCCTGCGCCAGCGCGACTTTGTACTGGCCGCACGGGCGCTGGGCCAGCGTGATCTCGGCATCCTGCGGCTGCATATCCTGCCGAACATTACCGGCCTGGTGATCACCGCCGCCACGCTGGATGTGGTTAACGTGATCGTCGGCGAAGCCACCTTGAGCCTGCTTGGACTAGGCATCCAGCCGCCGAGTACGAGCATCGGCAAGATGATCGTCGAGGGTGCGCCACTCCTCGCCCAGAACGGCATGCTCGTCGTCGCTCCCGCGATCACCCTCACCATCCTAGTGCTGCTCTTCTCGTTCCTTGGCGACGCCCTCCGCGACGCCTTTGATCCCACCAGGGGGATCGCCGGGGGCTGAAGGCCCCGGCTAGATGTACGAAGCCCGCTAAAGCGGGCTAATACTAGTTTTCGGTGCAAAAGTCGGTTTGTAGCGGGCTATTGGAGCCGAAACGGTTGACACTCCTGGTCGCATTGGCCCTCGGTTTGCAGCATCCGCAGGCAGGATGTGGCCTATGCTGCGCGAGCGCTACGACCCGATGAACCTGTTCGAGTACATCCCAGCCCTGGGGATGGAGACCGATGCTGTGCTGAGCCAACTCGACACACTGCTCGACGACGACGTGCTGTTTCAGACGGTGAAGGCCGACCTGGTAAAGTGCTTCCCGCGAACCTCCAGCTTTGGGCGCCCCTCCACGCCCGCGAGGTCATCCTGCGCATGCTGGTGGTCAAGCACCTCTACCACTGGAGTTACGAGCAGGCTGAACAATGGGTCAGCGATAGCCTGGTGATGCGACAGTTCTGTCGCATCTACACGGCCAAGGTTCCCCACGATACCATACTGCTGCGCTGGGCCAACCTGATTCAGCCGCAGACCCTTGAGCGCCTCCTCGATCATGTCGTCACCCTGGCCCGTCAGCACCACGTCACCCACAGGCGCAAGCTGCGCCTCGACAGCACCGTGGTCGAGACCAACGTCCATTACCCCGTCGACAGCACCCTGCTCGCCGACGGCGTGCGCGTGCTCGCGCGAACCATCCGTCGCGCCAAGCCCATCCTTGAAGACAGCGTCGAACGTGCCCGCACCCTCTTCCGCGACCGCTCGCGCAAGGTGCGCCAGGTGACCTAACCGCTTGGCCAAGCGGCTGGCCGAAAGCACTGACGGGGTCACCCAGGCCCAGTTTCAGTTCGACCGGGAGACACGGGTAGCCACCTGTCCGATGGGTCAGACGGCGGTGGGTCGGCGGCACAAGGATGGCACGATCCGCATGCAGATGGATACGGATCGTTGTGCGAGCTGTGTGCTGCGCCCGCGCTGCTGCACTGGCACGGGCGGACGTCGGCTGACATTCAGCCCCGGCCACGAGGCGCTGGTGGCAGCCCGCGCCCGCCAGGAAACAGCCGACTTCAAGACGGTCTACCGTGCCCATCGGGGTGGCGTGGAGGGTTGCCTGTCGGGGCTGGTGCGCGGGCAGGGCATCCGGATCAATCGCTATATCGGACGGGCGAAGAACGAGTTGCGGGCGCTGTTCGTCGGCACTGGGGTGAATCTGCGCCGGCGGCCCGCTGGCTGGCCGGAGTGCGCCCGAAGCCGCGCCAGAACGGGCTGGCCCTGGCCCTCACGGCAGACTAGATCGGCCATCCAGCGGGGCGCACCCCACCGGATCGGTGGCCAGAACCCATACTCATCAGGGAAGGTGCCGCGAGCATCTGGTTCACTTCAACGCCACGCTCAAAGATGAATTCGGTAGTATGCGCTCGCACTGGAACGAGACGCGCCAGATCTGGAATGATGAGAAGTCGCACGCCTTCGAGCGCGAACTTGATGAGTTGTGGCCCGGTATTCGGCGCTACCTGGAGGCGACCAATGACCACGAAGCGCACCTGCGGCGGCTGATTGAACTGTTTGAAGCTGTCGCGCAAACCCGCCTGTGATGACCAACCACGAAGTCAACATTGCGGCGCTGTCCGCTTTCGCCGAGGCACTGCGGGCCTATCCATCGCGCCAAGCCGCGACACTGGATGCCGCCGACCGCGCCATCGAGCGCACCCGCGCCGCCCTTGAGGCGACTGAATACCATTGGCGCCGCGAGGTCGAGCGTTGCCGCGCCCAGGCCAGCGCATGTTTTACTCAAGCCGCTTTTGCCGCTAGTCAGAGGATGTACGTGAATTGTGCGTCCTACGAGCATGCGCTTTACGCGGCAGAAGAGAGACTGCGGCAAGTCGTTGAGGCCCAGTATCGCTTTGACAATGTGGTCAGTTGGTACCGCAGCGCATCGCTGCGCTACGGCGCGATTCTGCAGGATGGTCTGCCCCGCGCCGTCACCTACCTCGACACCTGCATTGATCTCTATTCCGCCGTCGCCGCTACACCGCTGCACACGCACCCGGCCCTCAGCTCCAACCTGCGCGAGTCCGCGCCACCAGGGCCAGGTACCGATAGCCCACCGACCGACGGCGGGCCACCACGATCAGGGTCTTCACCAGAGCGCGGCGAAAGTGCTGATCGGCGCGAGGGTGGGCCGGAGCAGCGGGGATAAATGCCAATGGACGAAATTGTGGAGCAGGGACGCGGCGCGTGGCGATGGCTGGACGGCGAGTGGCACCAGGTACAAGAACAGTGGCACGGTGTTACCCACGAGCGCTTCGCGTCCCAGTTCTGGGATCAGCTTGACGACGAGACGCGGGACTTCCTGCGCGCCCTCGATCATTTCGCGGAGGCGCTGGAGGATGCACGTGGGATCGCCGACATCAGGTAGTGCCAACGCGCAAGAAGATTCTCCTACCCCGGATAGATCTGCCCCCCCTCCACGCGCAAGCGGGTGATCTCCGCGAGGAACTCTGCCCCAAAATCGCTCAGATCTGTGGCGCTGATCAGCGTCTGTTGTTCGGGGCGACGGAT
The DNA here is from genome assembly GCA_037134395.1 of Chloroflexales bacterium. GTDB lineage: Bacteria > Chloroflexota > Chloroflexia > Chloroflexales > Chloroflexaceae > Oscillochloris. The sequence continues at coordinate 13,871 of JBAXMH010000068.1, read as the reverse complement.
CGCCTCTAGCATGTGCGTGCGGCGTCGGGCATCCAGTTCGCTGAGCATATCGTCGAGCAGCAGCACAGGCGAGTCGCCGCTGCGCTGGCGCATCAGGTCGGCCTCGGCCAGCTTCAGGGCCAAGGTGACACTGCGCTGCTGCCCGCGTGAGCCATAACGTCCCAGGTCAATTCCGCCCACGGTGAAGCCCAGGTCGTCGCGGTGCGGGCCGATCAGGGTCTGTCCACGGGCCAGTTCGTCGTGGCGGGTAGCTTTAAGCTCCTGGGTCAGGCGCTGCGCGAGTCCCCCGGCATCGTGTGGCCCATCCAGGCTCAGGCTTGGCCGGTACTCAATGTGCAGGGGGAGATCCCCGCCACTGATGGCGCAGAAGAGCGGGCCAACAATCAGGTTGAGATCCGTCACCGCCCGCAGCCGCTCGGCTAGCAGGTAGCCACCAGAGGCCGAGAGTTCCTGGTCCCAGTAGCCTAGCTCGTCGTCCACACCGCGCAGCGGGCGGCGGCGCTCGCGCCAGGATCGCAGCAGACTGTTGCGCTGCTGCGTGATTTTCTGGTATTGGGCCAGGGTACGGACATAGTGCGAGTCGAGCTGGGAGAGGGTAATGTCAATATAGCGCCGCCGCTCGGTGGGTGGGCCGTCCACCAGGGACAGGTCGGCGGGGGTGAAAATGACCACCCGTAGTTGGCCCACCAGATCAAGCGCACGGGCGGGGCGCTTGTCAATTCGTACCAGCTTCTGTGAGGTCGTGGTAAGCTGGCCGTCCTCATCGGCGCGGCGCTGCACAATCACCTCTAGGCGCACCTTACCCGTGCTGCGGCGCACCTCGGCGGCTACGCGAGCAAACGGCGTCACCCCAGCCTCACCTACAGCATCCCAGCGTACCAACTCGCGGTCGGCGTTGATTCGTGGCGAGCGGGTGGTGGCCAGATAAAACAGCGCCTCCAGCACGCTCGTCTTGCCTGCGGCGTTCGGTCCGTAGAGCAAACTGATCCCCGGCGAAGTCTGGAGATCGAGCTTCTGGTAATTGCGGAAGTCGCGCAGGCTCAGTTGGGAGACGTGCATGGGTAGGTGGGGCCGCAAGCCCCTAATAAACGATCATATGTGTGGCCGACGTTGCTAGCGAAGCTAGCAACGTCGGCCACACATATGAAGAAGAGTAGGGCGGCAGCCCTAAGCTTGATTGCCAATCTGAAGGGCGCGTAGCGCACGAAGATCGGCGCAGCCGCTACAAAACATCGCCACGCGCAGCTCGCGCAGGAAGCACTCCAGTCCCTCAACCACTGCCTCGGATCCGCGCTCGTTGATTGCGTCCGCGAGGGCGGGCTTAGCGGTGCCGACCATATCTGCGCCCAGGGCGATTGCCTTGGCCACATCCACCCCGCTGCGGATGCCGCCAGAGCCGATGATCGTGGCATCGGGCAGGGCGATGCGTACCTCACGCACACAGTCAGCCGTCGAGATTCCCCAGTCGGCGAAGGTTCCGGCCACGCGACGGCCCTGCTCGCTGGGCTGACGGAATCGCTCGACCTCGCTCCAGCTCGTGCCCCCCGCCCCGGCCACATCAATGATCCGCACCCCGCAGGCGTAGAGCCGCCGCGCATCGGCGGCACTAATGCCATTGCCTACCTCTTTGATGATCACCGGCACCTCAAGCGCCCGGCAGACCTGCTCGATCTTGGCGAGCAACCCCTTAAAGTTCGTGTTGCCCTCGGGCTGCACGGCTTCTTGGAGCGGGTTAATGTGCAAGATCAGCGCGTCAGCCTCGATCATCTCCACCGCACGCCGACACTGATCTACGCCGTAGCCATAGTTGAGTTGCACCGCGCCAAGGTTTGCCATCAGGGGAATATGTGGGGCCACCCGCCGCACCTGGTACGTGGACGCCAGCCGCCCGTCGGCCACAGCCGCCCGCTGGGAGCCTACGCCCATCGCCAGACCCAGGTATTCCGCCGCCTCGGCCAGGGCCAAGTTGATCCACTCGGCCACGCTGGCCCCTCCCGTCATCGAGCTGATCAGGAGCGGTGCGCGTACTGGCTTCCCCAGGAACGTCGTGCGCGTATCAACCTCAGCCAGATCCAGTTCCGGGATGGCGGCGTGCGGAAGGCGGTAGGCGGCAAAGCCTGTAGAAACCCCCTTGGCCGCTACATCCTCGTTCAGCACAATTCGGATATGCTCCGCCTTGCGCCCCTCGGTTGGACCCGCTTCGGGCATTACGCGCTCCTTAGTGGTATGGTATATCGGGTAATGGGCGGATCATAGCAGCAAAGCAAGGGAGCGTCAAACGAGGAGGCGGGAGGCAGGAGGCGATCTACATGACTCTAGAGATTCTGCGGATAGACAAGATGCGCAGTGAGGATGATCAGCGGAAGATCCTCGTGGCTGTGCGGGTGCTGCCGGGGGTGCGACGGGCAACTGCCAACCTCGCCGATCTCACCCTGCGGGTCGAGCGCGAGGATACCGTTGGTCTGGCGGCGATTATCGCGGCCATCCAGAGCATCGGTTACAGTGCTGCGGTACTCGTCTGATCCAGAGGTGCTACGGCCCCTGGGGTAGCGATTGTTGGCAGTGTGAAGCAGAAGGTACTGCCGACACCGGGCGTACTCTGCACACTGATCGTGCCCCCGTGCAACTCTACAAGTGAGCGGGCAATGCTTAGTCCGAGCCCGGTGCCGCTGATCTGTGCGCTCAGTACGCTGTCGGTACGGTAAAACGGCGTGAACAACCGCTCCATCTCGGTGGTACTCATGCCGATACCCGTATCGTGGATCACCACCTCTACCAGATCCGCACCGCCATAGCTGGCCCGGATCTGCACATGCCCGCCGGCGCGAGTGTACTTCACCGCATTGGTGATCAGGTTCGCCAGGATCTGGTCGAGCCGCTGCGTATCGGCGTACACCATCGGCAGATCGGGCGGAATCTCGACCGACACCGTCACGTGTTGATGCTGGATCTGCTGCTCCAGCATCGCCAGCACCGACGTGATCGCCGGGGCCACGGCCAGTTGCTCAATGTGGAGATCGATCCTCCCAGCATCGAGTTGGCCCATGACGAGCAGGTCGTTCACGATCGCCTCCATACGCCGGGAATTCTGCTGGATCATCTGGAGGAAGTGTTCTTGATCCGGCGTAATCGTCCCGCCGATCCTGTGGAGCATCAGGTCGGCGTAGCCACGGATGGGGGTGAGCGGGGTGCGCAGTTCGTGCGAGACGGTGGCGAGGAAGTTGCGGCGCGATGCAATCACATCTTCCCACATCTGTTCGCGCTGCGCCTCGGCTTCGCGTTGCTCGTGTTCAGCTTGCTCCAGGGCGCTCAAGGTTTCATTTATCGTGTTTGCCAAGAGGCTGAACTCATCATGACCATCAATAGCTACCCGGTGCCTGAGATCTTTATCAACGCCGATCACCTTCACATTCTGGATAAGTTGCCCCAATCGCTCAAGTACAAGCTGGTTGAGCAGTTTCGTCAGCGTAAACATGGCGATCATGCCCGCGATGATGAAGGTGATCAGCGTGTAGAGGGCTGTGGTGCGACCGATCCACACGATATCGCGACTGCTGGTCACCTGGATCAGCAATGTCGGCGTTCCGTTGGCACTCGTGATGAGGCCGTAGCCAGCCACGCTATCTACGGTTAATGGTGTTACGACAGGCGCTCCCGTTGTGGTAATCACCCCCACGGAGCTTTTGATCGTCTCTGACAGATCCGGCTGATCGAGACGATGAATCTGCACGTTTAGGCGCAGTTGCGTGCCAAGCTGTGCGATCCGCACCGCATCAAGAGATCTCCCCATGATCATCGTACCCATACTCGGGCCAACAAAGTCGCTTGTCAGGATCGGGTGTGCACTGAGGATCAGCGGTAGTCCCGGTAGTTGTACGATCTCAGTAGCCCCGTGATCTGGCCCGGTCTGGTTGAGCAGTCCCGATACGGTAATGCGGCGCAGCACCTCGGCGTCATTCGCCGTACCTCTAGTCGCGTCGAACTGATACGTCTTGTAGGCACGCACCTTCCCTGCTGTATCGAGAATAATGAGCAGATTCAGTCGGTTGGTCTCAAAGCTATTTTGATTGAAGATCTGTTCGACAAAGCCGTCGTTGTGGCCCTGAACGAAGCTGTAGGTATCATTCCAAGAGGCATTGTCGCGTGTCAATTGAAGCAACTGCTGGCGCTCATCGTCAATCGTGTTGATCGCCCGCTCAACATTGCTGATGACGGTGTGGCGCTCAAGATCGCTAAATTCGTAGAAAATGATTGCCTGGAGGGGCAGAAAAAGCACCATCAGAAGGAAGAACAGCGCGATGCCAACTACGCGCTGAGTCCTACGCACAATGCCTGGGGAGGTCATCGTCAGGAGGGTGGATGTTGCTGCTGGCTCTCGAAATGTTGGCATAGCGGATAACTCAGCTCTTGGTGATCGCAGTCTACATGCTGTTGTCGATCACAGATATTCGCGCTGGTTCACCCGCCGTCGCCACTCCTCTTTGATCTCTACTGGCGATCCTTGCGAGACCAGAAAGTCGAGCAGGAGACGTGAGAAGGTGTTGGATTGCTCCAGGAAGGGGAAGTGATTCGCTTTTAACAGCGTGATCATCTGAGTCAGGTGATCACTCGAATCGTTCAGGAAGTGCGCGTGTTCATCAGTGACAATCATATCCTTACCGCCATACACTGCCAGCAGCGGCACCCTGAGCGCCCCCAGCGCCGGGCGGAGATCCGTGTCGAGCAACGACTCCTGCACGCTAGACAGCACCGTCTCGCTGAGACCCTCGGTATCCTCGTAAAGCTCCTTCTGGACATCGGGGTCGGCGATGGGGATAGAGCGAATGAGCTTGGTCCAGACATTTGTTGATTGGCTACGGCCAAGCAGCTTCGAGAAGGTACCCGGCCTCACGTGTCCGCTCAGCACACTCCCATAGAGCGGCGTACAGACTGCCATCACCTTGGTGAATCGCTCAGGATTCTCGCGGGCCGCCCGGATGGCCACCATGCCGCCCATACCGTGGCCCACCAGATTCGCCTGCGGAATACCCATCTGTTCCATAAAGCGGTTGAGCATATCAACATAGCCTGAGATCGTGAACTGCGATCCACGCCGGTCGCTTTCACCGTACCCCCAAAAGTCGAGGGCATAGGCGCGGTAGCGCTCCGAGGCCAGATCCATCGTGGGCACCCAGTAGCGCCACGATCCGAGCCAGCTATGGAGAAATATGATCGGCTGGCCTCGTCCGAAGACTTCATAGTGAACCAGCCGGTTGTCAAGATGGATTGCGCTCACGAGGCATCCTCTTCAGCGTTTGGCACAGCCTGCTCAAGTGGGATAACAAAGCTGAAGGTACTTCCCTTCCCAATGTCACTGGTCACCCACATCTCGCCGCCGTGCTGCTCAATCAGCGCCTTGGCAATCGAGAGCCCGAGCCCTGTGCCGCCTGCGACATCACGGAGCGGGTTGTCGGCTCGGTAGAACGGACGGAAGAGCTTTTTCGTCTGATCAGGCGACATCCCGACACCCGTGTCCTCCACGTCAACCTGCATCATGCTCGCACTCTTCAGGAAGGCGCGTACCTGGATGCGCCCGCCCTCGAAGGTGTATTTTACCGCGTTTGAGAACAGATTAAATACCACTTGCGTGATTCGTTTCTGATCGGCCATCACGTGGGGGAGACTGGCAGGCATATCGAGTGTCACCGACATTGACTTGCGCTCGTACTCTAGCCGCAGCGACTGCACAACTTCGTCAATCAGATCGGGAATGACAACCTGTGAGAACTTCAGTCGCTTTGAGGAGTCGGGGCGCGAGAACTCGAGGATATCCTCGATCAGTGATTTGAGGCGGTTGGTGTTGTTCTTGATAATCCCCAGGTAGCTCACCTGGTCGGCAGTCATGGACTGGGTGCCACTGAGCAGGAGTACATCTACATAGCCTTTGATCGCCGTAAGCGGCGTGCGCAGTTCGTGGCTTACATCGGAGATAAACTGCCGCTTCGCCTCATCAGCCTCGATTTCAAGGGTGATGTCGCGCAGCACCATCACATTGCCGTAGCCCTGGCCACCCGGCCCGATCACCGGGGCGATATTGAGGGCAATCACCTGGTTCGGGTTGGTCAGGTCGAGGGACGCGGTATAGATGGCCTGACTCTGGCGTACCTGCTTGAGTCCATTCATCAGCCCATTGTAGATCGTCTGCGCTCGCTTGCGCTGGGTCTCGTCTTTGCCATAGTCTGACAGCATGGTGAGCGGTTGGCCGAGCAGCATGGGCGACGGCACCTCAAGCACCAGTTCGGCTGCCGGGTTGAACAACGTGACGTTGCCCTCCGGGTCGAGGACGATCACGCCCTCGGTCAGCGAGCGGAACACCGCCGCGCTCTTTGAACTCTCTTCGCGCTGCTCCTCAAGCAGCACCGAGTTGCGGCTGGCCAGCTCGGTGATAAAGCTGTAGAGTTGGGCGTTGCTTACGGCAGATGCCACCACACTGGCGATTGTCCCCAGCAGGTTCATCTGCGAGTCGGTGAAGTAGCCCACCGTCGGGCTAGAGAGAATCAGCACGCCCAGGGCGGCATCACTCGTTTTCAGAGGGACACCGGCTGCCGAACGTACATCGTCAGCGCGGCCCGACTCCTTCACCCAGCGGTCATCTTTCAGCACATCGGCGATATTCACCGATTCCTGGTGGTGCATCACCCAGCCTGAGAGTCCCTCGCTGCCGCTGAACGAGAGCGGGATGTTTGCCCCGCGCACATCGCCCCGGTCGAAGAGGACAGCCCGGCAGATCAGTGTACCGTTCTCTGTGTCACGGAGCATAATTGAGCCATGTGCGACTCCCAGATTCTCCGATATAAGCTCCAGGGCGCGCTGGATGACGCTGTCGAGATCAAGCTGTGTGGTCAACTCCAGGCTAATCTCGTGTACCGCCTCCAGTCGATCCTTCTCCTCGGAGAGCTGGCGGGTAGCTTGCTCAAGCTCGGCGGTGCGCTCGGAGACCCGCCGCTCTAAGTCGGCGGCCAAGTTGCTGATCTGGGCAAACAGACGTGCGTTCTGAATGGCTTGGCTGGCCTGGCTAGCGAGGGCGAAGGTAATCTCAACGGCCTCGAAATCGTAGGCATTCGTAGAATCGGCCCCGATGGTGAGCAGGCCAACCAGCTTGTTATCAACCAGCAGCGGTGCGCCGATCCAGGAGCGAGCATCCCAGCCTATCTGTCGGATTGCGTCGAAGCGCGGATCGTTCTGGGTGTCGGCCAGCATCAGCGGTCGTCGTTCATGCGCAATTGACTGGAAGAGAGCTACATGTTCCACATCGAAGTTAGCGTTGAGCAGGCGTGTGTCGGTAAGCCCACGAGTCTCTGTGATCTGCAGGTGTCCGTGGCCCTCATCGCGCAGCAGAACGGCGGCGCTATCGTAGCGCACCACACGGGCCAGTTGATCGAGAATGAGAGTCTGGATCTCGCGCAGGGCCAGAGTGCTGGTAAAGGATTGAGCCACATCGCGCAGGGTGTCGGCCAGACGGCGGCGCTGCTGTTCGAGCTGGAAGAGTTGGGCACTCTTGAGAGCTTGACTGGCCTGATTAGCCAGAATGGAGATCAGCGAGATCTGGTGGTCGCTCCAGTCCACACAGGAGCGGGATCCGACCCAGAGGATGCCCAGGCGTTCGTCGTGTGCGCCAATCACCACGCCAAGGGCGCTGCGGATGCCAATCTCACGCACCTGCGGGTTCAGGGTGGCCCGATCAAGCGTCATCAGGTCGGAGATGGCGAGAGGCTGATCGCGCTGGAGCAACTGGCCCGTCAGTCCATTCAGGCGGAACCCGAGATCGAGACCGGTCACAACTTTGCCGTCCTCCATGAGCAAAGGGCTACAGATCTGCCCGTGGCTGTCGAGCCGCAGTATCGCGCACATTTCCACACCGATCAGGCGCAGGGCTGCGTCGGCCACCATGAGCTGCGTCTCGTCGGGATCGAGAGTACCCGAGAGATTCTGCGTCACCTCGAAGAGCGTGGTCATTTCCTGGGCGTTCTGGCGTGTCTCGCTAAACAGAGTTGCATTATTGATCGCCACCGCCGCCTGGTTCGCCACCGTTGTCAGGAAGCGCAGATCGTTCTCATCAAAGGCGCGGGTCTCGTAGCTCTGGATATTGATGACGCCGATCACCTTGCTACCGAAAATGATTGGCACCGCCAAAAACGACTCCTCCACCTGCCCGGTGATCTTGCTCCGCGCATTCTCCGTGTCGAGATCTCGCATACGAGCATCCTCGGCACTGTGGATCAGGAGGGGCTGACGATTGCGGATCACCCAGCCGTTGATTCCTTTGGCCTCGTCAATTGTGATCGGGGGGAGCGTGATGGGTTGTTTGGCATCATAGGCAATCGGGTAGCTCAGCGTGCTGGTCTGCTCACTGTAGATGCCGATCAGCGATGTACTGACATCCAAGATCTCGCCGATACCGTGGTGTAGACGATCCAGCAGGTCGTGCTGCTCTAAAGTTGAGTTCACCGCCTCACTAATCGCGTTGATCGTCGAGAGTTCGCCGATACGGCGCTCGCGTTCCTGGAAGAGCCGGGCATTCTCCATCGCCGTCGCCGCTTGATCGGCTAGGCCCACCAACAGCAGCATTTCATCATTGCTGAAGCTGCGTAGATAGTTGGTCATCACGCTGAGAACGCCAACGATGTGTCCACGGTAGACTACCGGCACGCCCATGAAGGAGACCAGATTATTGTCGCGCTCGTAGTTCGGGTAGAACGACCCTCCGCTCGCACGGACATCGTCAATGATCAACGGCGTGCCGGTTTCGGCGACTCGCCCGGTGTGGCCCTTCCCTACCGGCACGCGCATGTTGCGCCCGCGCTCGGTCGGGATGCCGTCCAGAGCTGCGGGAAAAAGTATTCCGCCCTCGTCACCGAATGCCCACAGAGCCACCGTCGTCACGTTGAGTTGGCGGCTCACCAGTTCCATTAGCTTCTTAAGGACCTCTTCAGGCTGAAGCAGCGAGGGGAGGATGCGGGCTGCATCGAGCAGGGTACTCAGCTCGCCTACCTTCACGCCCAGGGCGTTGGCGCTGGTGCTGGCTGCGTCAAACGCTCGGGTACGCGCAATGGCCGTCGTGATCTGGTTGGCAATAGTCTGGCATAGGTCGAGCGCCTGGGGCCGGAACTCGCCGGTGCGTCCCACAAAGTCTAACCCGATGCCGCCGATCACCTCGTTGTTCATCACCAGCGGGATGAACGCGATTGATCGGATATCCATCTGGCGGAAGATCTCGTAAGAACCAACGAGAACCGGATCGTGCTGCGCATCATCCGAGACGAAGGGCATCTTGTTGGTGTCGAGCCATGCCACCAAGGGATTATCGTCGAGCCGAATACTGATCGTCCGCATATCATTGCTGGGTACGAATTCGGCCACTGCGCTGCCCAGCCCGGTCTTCCGGTCGTAAAAGATCAACCGTGATTGATCCACGCCCGTGGCCTCGGCCATAGAATTGACGATGCCCTGGTAGATTTTCTGCACATCAGACTCGGTGGCGGCCAAGGCCGAGACACGGTTCAGCAGATCGAGTTGCTGTACCTGCTCGCGGGCCTGCGCTAGCAGGCGGGCATTCTGCACACCTAGTGCCAGTTGATTCGCCACGGTGGTCAGGAATGATCGCTCGCGGTCGCCATAGATATTCGGCGTGTAGCTCATCACCGCCATCACACCCACGACGCGATCATCGCCTACGAGCAGCGGTACACCAAGCCATGCCGCCACATTGCGTTCGCTGCCAAACGTCACTGGCGTGAAGCCGCTCCCCACCTGCTCCTTGGTCAGATCTTGGAACTGGAGCGGCTGGCGCGTGCGAATAATGTGGGCGGTCAAGCTCCCTTCGCTGGGGGCGTGCGCTGTGCTATCAATAATGTCGCTACCCTCATCCACCTCGTAAGAGAGGATGATCTCGTTATTCTCATCCTGGTAGATGAAGATCCGAAAGGAGTCTATCGTCAGCGAGACCGCAAGCTGAGTGTAGACTCGGTGCAGCATCAGCGGCAGATCCATGGTCGAGCCCGTGATCTGACCGATCTGGTTGATCACATCAAGCTCGGCAATGCGTCGCTCACGCTCGCCAAACAGGCGGGCGTTCTCCAGAGCGATTGCCAACTGGCTGGCCAGCGCACTGAGAAACTGCTGGGTGCGCTCAGAGAAGGCGTTTGGCTTGAAGTCCTGCACGCTCAACACGCCGATCACCCGGCCCTGACTTACCAGCGGTATACCCAGCCACGAGCGCACCTCGTTACTGTTCTCGGCAAGTGAGACCGCGCTGGCGGCGATGCTGGTCTGGGCATGCATATCGTTGACCAGCACCGATTTGCCGCTGTCAATGATCATCCCGGTCAGCCCCGACTTCGGCACCGTCGCCTTATGGTACTGCGGCATAATCTCGCCCTGACGCAGAAACTGTTCAAAGCGCAGCATCTGGTGTTCGGGCTCGTAGCGGGCGACGAAGAAGAAGCTAGGGACGCCCAGGTAGGCCACAATCTCCAGGTACACTCGCTCCAGCAGAGTGTCGAGATCGGTGGTACTGGTGGCCGCGCTACCCACCTGGAAGAGAGCCGCCATCTGCTCGGCACGGGCGCGGGCGTCGCGCAGCAGGTAGTAGTTCTCGATAGCGATGGCCGACTGATCAGCAAAGATCTCCAGGGGCTCTACCGTGCGCGCCGTGGGCCGCTGGCGATCCTGCGGGTCGCCGACGAACATCAGGCCAAGCATGTTGCCTTCGGTCGAGTAGAGCGGCACGCAGAGCCGGTCGTTGCGCTGCCACTCGTTGGGCAGGCGCGCATCGTCGAAGGATGTGTAGCTAAAGACCGAGGTGCTAAAGCCCTGCTCAAGAACGGCGGCCTCGTCGGCGGGTACGAAATAACAGTGTCCAATGCGAAACCGCGAGTCGAGGTAGCGTGTGGCCAAAGCCTCAGGCAGCGGTCGCTCGCCCATCTTCCCTAGTTCGTTAAGCGGGATACCGGCAGCGGCCACAGGTCGCAAGACATGGGCATTGTGAGGGTCGGCCAGACAGAAGACAATGGTGCGGAAATTGGCCGAGTCGGTCACGCTATAGCCGACCTGCTCCAGCACGTTCTCCAGCGAGCGGTCGGCACGCAGGGCCTGGCCAATCTCCAGCACATCATTGAGCATCGAGGCGCGGTGCTGGAACATACGCGAGAGATGCTCAAGCTCGGTATAGCGTTGGGCATTGCCAATACCAATGGCTGCCTGGTGGGTGAGGGCACGCAGGAAGTCAACCGCATCGTGGTCGAAGCTGCGTGGTTTTGATGAGAGCAACAACAGCACCCCGGCCACCCCGGCCTGGTAGAAGATCGGCGCGGCGAGGACAGAGGCGACGCTCGGGAGGGAAACGGCGGCCCGTTCGCCGCTGCTGATGGTGTCACTGAGCTCGGGTTCGCGGCGCTGCATTGCCATATGAGCGGTGGTGGCGCGCATATCGAGCAGGGAACCGATCAATATCGCCTGCGTTGGCTCATCATAGCCGACCGCCTCAACGATCTGGTATGCGATGGAATCGTCTTCCTCTCCGTCGTCATCCTTCTCCTCGACCGTACGCAGAGCAATCAGGCCATGGCTTGCGCCGGTGGCCTTCAGTGCCTGCTCCAGAGCATAGGCCAGGATTTCCTTCTGGTTGAGTGTAATCGCGAGCTGGCTCGACACCCGCTGGAGCGCCCGCATCTGCTCCAGGCGCGAGCGCAGGCTGCTGTCTGCCTGCTCGTAGCGAGTCGCGTTGACGATGACCTGGGCCGACTGACCGGCAATGATGCTTAGGAGACGTTCGTTATCGGCGCTGAAGGCGTTTGGCGCGGTGGCAAAAAGTTCAAGGATTCCCACCAAGGTGTCGCTCGTCCGCATGGGCAGACCAAGGTACGATCGAGCAGCACTCCCATCCTCCAAGGTGATCTGGGCGACGTGGCGTGTCGTACCACTTTGCATACTAACCGACTCGAGATCAGGGATCAGGCGCGATCGCTGGTGACGGGTGATCCAACTGCTCATGCCATCGGTTGCCTCGCTGGCGGAGGAGCTCAGTCCGCAGCTTGTGGCTACCCGAAGCTGGCGGGTGTGTCCGTCCCAGAGAGAGATGCGTGCGCCGCCAAAACTAGCCAGGGACTGTAGGCCATCGAGAATCGCGCTGAGGGTTTCATCAAGCGAGAGACCCGCACTGAGCTGCTGGCTGATCCGCTGGAGCAACTCAAGCTCGGCAGCGCGGCGCTGCTCCACTTCATAGAGTCGCCGGTTGGCAATCGCGGTGGAGACCTGAGCTGCCAGCACCTGGGCCAGGTTGCGCTCGGCCTGAGTGATCGGTCGGCGTGCCCGCTCGTACCCGATGGTGAGCAACCCAATCGTCTGATCCTTCGCACGCAAGGGCAGCAGCAGGGCCGACCGACAGCCCTCGCTGGCAAGTACTGCAGCGAGAGCGATAGTCTCAGCCGCAGCGGGTACGTCCTCAATATAGAGCGGCTCGCCCCGGCTGATCTGGGTCAGGAATGATGGTGCATTAGTAATCGTGACGTTGCGGGTCACCGGATGGGCGCGACTATTTTCAGCATAGATCGCTACCGTGCGCAGATCCTCCGGGTGAAGCGGCTCGGTCAGGCGCACCGCGCAGTGTTCCGCATCAAGCGCCAGGGCGATATTCTCGGTGGCCCGATCAAGGGTACTCTCGATCTGTGCGTCAGCGCTGATCTCTTTACTGTTCTCATAGAGGACAAATAGCTCGCGGGAACGCTGCTGCTGCTGGCTGAAGAGCCGTGCGTGGCGGAGCAGCAGCGCGACCTCCTCGGCAAATGAATTGATGTGACGGATCAGACTGCTACCCGAACTTTGCTTGTCGTTGTGCAGGGTTGTCACCAGCACCCCCACCGACTCCTCATTAGCGAAGAGTGGCATTGCACATGCAGGGCGCTCGGTTATACGGGCGTTGTCGGCAGATCTACGCCGCCGACCGTCCACCATCAAGACACTGCCGACCTGCGGCTTGCCCTCGGCGATGGCGCGGGCGGCGAGGTTGTCGCTGCCACGAGCGATGATCTGTGGGTGTCCATCGCCATTCGCACTCGCCGCACTCAGAGTCAGCGGCTGGTCGCCGTCATCACCACTGTAGAGCGCAGCACTCTCGATATGAAGGATCGCGAGAACCTCGGTGAGTACGGTACCAAGCAGTGTACGCACATCAAGGACGCCAACCGACTCAAGATTGCGCGAGATCAGCGCACGCACCTGATCAAAAGCCACCATCTCGGCCTCGCGCCGCCGTGCGACGAGCAGTAGGGCGAGCTGTGCCGTAAGCGCGACGGCAACGTGTGGGTCGAGTGTCGCCGAGTTGTCGCCGCCAAGATACAGGCGACCGATCTCTTCGTCGTTGGCACAGATGCTGAGACTGGGCGAACCATCGGTGTTCGCATCACCCCACGTCGCCGCTGCGAGGATGATGTCATGCTCCACGATCTCGACCCGACCGGCGACCATCGGGAGGTGCCGGGCAAGCAGATCTGCCAGTTCACCCGCACATGTCGGTAGGTCGGTACTAACTGCGCCCCGCTGGCCCCAAGCAGCCAGATGAGCCAGCAGTTCCCAGCCATACGTTGGTGTTGAGGTGATCGTAGAATCCATGTGTCCGCGTTGCTCCTCACAGAATCCGTCGGGCTCGTACAGGGTTCCGAAAATTCGCAATGGGCGTGGGTATGCGATCCATCTACGGTGATTCGGTGGCCGGCCACCGGAACCCGGCCACCGAATCCGTGGAGAGACTATCGCTTCCTATCGAGGAATACCCCTCTCTGCACCTGACACCTGACACCTGACACCTGACACCTGACACCTGACACCTGACACCT
>JBAXMH010000067.1:0-20687 GCA_037134395.1 Chloroflexales bacterium | reverse complement strand
TTGACAAGCAGCAGGAGTACGCCAGCGAACTGCTGAAGCAACTCGCTGTGATTGTCGGCAGCGAGCTAGTAGAGGCGCTGCTAACGGCGGATCAGAAGGGCGAGGCCGGGATCGCCGCCCAGCGCGAGCGGGTGGAGGCGCTGAAGGTGCGGCTAGAGGCCGATCTGGAGGCTGAGCCTAACGCCCCGCAGGCTGCGAAGGTTAAGGATCTGCTGGCCCTGGCCGATACCCTGGTGCAGCGCAGCGTCTGGATCATGGGTGGCGACGGCTGGGCCTACGACATTGGCTACGGTGGCCTTGATCACGTTCTGGCCTCGGGGCGCAACGTCAACATCCTCGTCCTCGACACCGAGGTCTACTCGAACACCGGCGGTCAGGCCAGCAAGAGTACCCCGCTGGCGGCGGTGGCCAAGTTCGCCGCTAAGGGCAAGGGTACGTCGAAGAAGGATCTGGGCATGATCGCCATGGCCTACGGCAGCGTCTATGTGGCCCGCATCGCGATGGGCTACGACGACGTGCAGACCCTGCGGGCCATCCAGGAAGCCGAGGCGTATGAGGGCGTCTCGTTGATCATCGCCTACAGCCACTGTATCGCTCATGGCATTGATATGCGCAAGGGTCTGGATCAGCAGAAGCTGGCGGTGCAGAGTGGTATGTGGACGCTCTACCGCTACAACCCGGATCTGATTGAGCAGGGCAAGAACCCGCTGGTGATTGACTCGAAGGCACCCAGCATCGGCACAGATAAGTACATCGCCGGCGAGGGCCGCTTCCAGATGCTTATCCACAGCGATCCAGCTCGCGCCGAGTCCCTGATGGCCCAGGCGAACACGGAGAACAAGGCGCAGTATCTCCACCTGGAGCAGTTGGCGAAGAAGAGCGAGTGATCTGACGAGCATTCGGGAAAGTGGGAGAGACGCCTCGGCGGGGCGTCTCTCCCGCCAACCATCACCTACAGCACATCACCTGAAAGGAATCAATGATGATCGACCTGAGCACAAGCTACCTTGGCCTACATCTGAAGACGCCAATCGTCGCGTCGGCGTCGCCCCTCTCGCACCATCCTGATGTTGTACAGCGGCTCGAAGAGGCCGGAGTGTCGGCGGTGGTGATGTACTCGCTCTTTGAGGAGCAGATCATCCGTACCAGCCTGGAACTTGATTACCTGCTAACTCACGGCTCCGAGAGTTTCGCCGAAGCGCTGAACTACCTGCCGGATCACGGCAAATACAGCGTCGGCCCCGAACGCTACATCGAGCAGATCCACGAGCTGAAGCGCAAGGTGAACATCCCAGTGATCGGCAGCCTGAACGGCGTCTCGCCGGGCGGCTGGCTGCACTACGCCCGCCTGATCGAAGAGGCTGGTGCCGATGCCCTTGAGCTGAATATCTACGCTATCCCCACCGACCCGAACGCCACCGGGGCCGACCTGGAGCAGGGGTATGTCGATCTGGTACGCAATATGCGTGCCGAGATCAAGATCCCGCTCTCCGTGAAGCTCAGCCCCTACTTCAGCTCGTTGCCCAATCTCGCCTGGCGACTCATGGAGGCTGGCGCACAGGGATTGGTTCTCTTCAACCGCTTCTACCAGCCCGACTTTGATATGGATACGCTCTCGGTGGTGCCGAACCTCCAGCTCAGCACCTCGCGAGACCTGCGCCTGCCTCTGCGCTGGGTGGCCCTGCTCTACGGGCGCGTGCCGGTGGATCTGGCTCTTACCAGCGGGGTTCACACCGGCCAAGATGTCATCAAGGCAATGATGGCCGGTGCCAAGGTGGCGATGATGGCCTCTGCTCTGCTCAAGGGCAACCCCGAGCAGCAGGTTCGCACCGTGATGTCGGAGATTCGTACCTGGATGACTGACCACGAGTACGAGTCGATCACGCAGATGCAGGGCAGCATGGCTCAGCGCTCGGTCGCTGAACCTAACGCCTACGAGCGTGCGAACTACATGAAGGTCCTCGGCTCGTATAAGGACGTTGGGCCGATCATCCCCGATGTGACGCTCCAGGCTGGTATGCTCTACCCCGTTGATTGAGGGAGCGCAATGTGCGTTCTGCGGCCAGTAGATTTGCGCTATAATTGCATGGCATGCAGTGCGCATCGTTTGCCTAGCGGGGAAGGAGCCGGGCATGGCGGGCAGCACGACCACTGAGATGGCGCCCGGCCAGATTTTGAGCGAGGTGGGGGCTGACCTATTTCGCAGGACGGTCCGTAGCGGTGATACGCTACGCTGTTCGCGTTTGTGGATGATGTCGGCACATAGGGCCGACGACGGTGGGATCGAGATTGAACTCTACTGTAGCCTGAATACGCGCACGGATCACTGGGACGCCGAGATATACTACTACAGCATTGATCGCGCTATCGTCGCCCTCCGCGACTACGAGCGCACCGGCAACATTCCCGAAGGCGAGTGAATGAGAGGGCTGAGGGCTGAGGGCTGAGGGCTGAGGGCTGAATACGCCCTCAGCCCTCAGTTTTTTATTGGCGATCCCCTAGCGCGATGAAGGTGCGCGGGGCAGGGCCAATATACTCGGCCTCGGGACGCACCAAGCGAGTCACGCTAAGCTGTTCGCGGATGTGGCCAACCCAGCCCGGCAGGCGCGCAATCGCAAATGCCAGGGTGAAGGTGTCAAGCGGTAGGCCAAGTTGATAGAGCAGCGGAGCGGTGTAGAACTCGACATTGGGGTAGAGCATGCGGGCCTGGAAGTGTGGGTGGTTCAGAATGTAGGCGGCCACCGCCTCGGCCACCGCGTGCGGGCGCACATCCGTATGGGGCCGCGCAGCGAGGGCCGCCGAGTGCTGGCATAAGTGGCGCACGCGGGGATCTTCCGTTCGGTAAATGCGGTGGCCGACACCCATCAGGCGACCCTTGCGGGCCAGCAATGCCTCGATGTACTCCGGGGCCGCCGTTGGCTCGCCAATGGACAGGAATGCACGCATGGCGTATTCATTGGCCCCGCCGTGGGCGGTGCCCTTGAGGGTAGCCAGGGCGGCATCAACCGCCGCGTAGAGATCGTTCTGGGCGCTGGTGACGATCCGGGCTACAAATGTGGAAACGTTCAGGCCATGCTCGGCCAGCAGCACCAGATAAGTGTTGAAGGCAGCCTCTTCCTCGGCGGCGGGCCGATGCCCGTGGAGGGCGTGCAGAAATGCCGCAGCATGGCCAAGGTCGGCGTCGGGCTGCACTGGCTCGTGGCCCGCACGCACGCGGGCGTATGCCGCTACCAGCATGGGTAGCTTCGCCGTGATCCGCAGGCCGTCGGACAAGATCGTGTCGGCACGCATAATCGGGGGGTGGTGCAGACCGGCCAGCAGACTCACGGCAGCCCGCAACACATCTGGCGCGTGACCATTATGGGGCAGACTGCGCACAAGCGCGATCTCCTCGGTGGTGAGGATGCGCGCAACGGCCAGTTCTTCGCGTAGGGCGGAAAGCTGCGCAACCGTAGGCAGTTCACCGTGCCAAAGTAGGTGCAACACTTCTTCCCACTGGGCACCGTCAGCTAAGTCATGAACATTGTAGCCACAGAAACTCAGGCAACCGGCATCCCCGTCAATCAGGCCCAGATGACTCTGGGCCACAATCGTGCCATCCAGTCCCATGCTGGTATGTGTACTCACAGTAAGGAGTTCCTTATCTACTGCATATTGTTCTTTTTGCTGGCAGCTATTATAATGGTTAGCGTCACCCTTCGGAAACTGCATAATGCCAACAAGCAACACAAAGAGGAGGTTCCCTGTGGCTCTACGTCTACGCCTTGGGCGCGGGACAAAGCGCAATGTCGGTACGTTTGGCGCACCAAGCGGATCAGCAGGTGATGTGCAGACGGATCTGCGCACCTGGGATGCCAGCACAAAAGCCGAGCGGCAACAGGTTGAGCAGCCCGCGATCCTCGACGAGGTGCTGATCGAAGAGGTTTCGATTGATGGGATGTGCGGCGTCTACTAATAGTGTCGCACTAGGTTGAAACGTGTCTTGTTCTCCAGGTGGGGCGGCAGTTAACCTGCCGCCCCTAGCCTACGAAGGAACAGCTACGAGCTATGGCCGAACTCAATGGCAAAGTTGCTTTGATCACGGGAGCGGCTCGGGGCCAAGGTCGTGCCCACGCGATTACCCTGGCCCGCGCTGGTGCAGACATCGCGGCCCTCGATATCTGCCACGATCTGCCCTACCCCCGCTATGGTTTAGCAACCCAGGCCGATCTCGACGATACCGTACACGAGGTGCAGTCCCTCGGTCGTCGCGCCCTCGCTCTTGTTGCCGACGTGCGCAGCGCCTCTGCAATGGAAGCCGCTGTCCAGGCCACCATCAGCACCTTCGGCCATATTGACATCCTCATCTGTAACGCTGGGATTGCCGATATGGCAACGACCTGGGATGTTACCGAGGAGTGGTGGGACGTGATGCTCGATGTGAACCTCAAGGGCGCGTGGCTGGCCGCAAAGTATGTTGTACCGCAGATGATCGCCCAACAACGCGGCGGGCGTATTATTATGACGTCTTCTGTCGCGGGGCTGAAGGGAATGGCGGGACTCTCCCATTACTGCGCGGCGAAGTGGGGTGTCGTTGGCCTCGCCCGTAGTTTGGCGCTGGAGGTTGCTCCGTTCGGTATTACGGTCAATACCCTGCACCCAACGGGCGTAGATACACCCCTCATCACGGGTATGGCCCAGGCAGCCGGGATGCCGAAAGCCCAATTGGTTGATCAACTACGCGACGGACACCCGCTGCCGGTGGATCTGGTTGCGCCGCAAGACATTGCAAATGCGGCCCTGTGGCTGGTTTCCGATGCCGCCCGCTATGTCACGGGTCTCGAATTGAAAATTGATGCGGGAGAAATGCTGCGATGAACCTGGATGCCTGTTACGGGATCGCTGCCTCTGCGGCACTGCGCCCCGAACGCTTTGGCGGACTCGTCTATCGGCACGATACGCGCCGTCTCTATTTCGTACACTCTCCTAACCTCATCGCTTTCCTCAGTACCCTCGACTCGACCCGCCCTCTTGGGACGCTCCTTGATGAGTTTGTCGCCGCTCGTGCGTTGTCACCCGCAGCGCGAGACGTCCTCGTCCGTGCGCTCAGTCAGTTGGCCAACCTGAACCTCCTAGCCCAAGCCATTCCGCCGAGCCACTAATGCCAGAGACCAATATGTTGACCGTAGGGGGCTTTGATAATCCCCTGCGTGTGGTGATTGCCGATGACATGGAACTGTTCCGGCTTGGGTTGCGCTGTGCCCTCGAAACTGAACTGGATCTGACGGTGGTTGGTATGGCGGCTGATGGGCACGGGGCCGTTGAGATATGCGCTCGGCTGCGGCCCGATGTGGCTCTGCTTGATGAACGTATGCCTGGACTGGATAGCCTCGCGGCGACTCAAGCGATTAAGCAACACTGTCCTGCTGTGCGCGTGATTATTCTTTCGCCCCACGGCGACTTGCGCTGCCGGGTTGGCGCACTGAAGGCCGGGGCCGATGGTTGGCTGCTGAAGAACGTGACGCGGACGCAGCTTATTGCAACGTTGCGTCAAGTACATTGCGGTGAGGTGCTGTTTAGCGAAGAAGCTGAGGCCACGCTGCTCCGTCAGGTCTATGGGCTGCCCCCTGAACAGCTTGGAGTCCCCTTTGAGCGGCTGACACCCCGCGAACTCGATGTACTGCGCTTATTGGTGCAAGGACAGACCAATCGCCAGATTGCCCATCACCTCACGCTCAGCAGCGGGACGGTGAAAGCCTACGTCGAGCAGATTATTGCGAAGCTCCGTGTCACGAGCCGTACCCTCGCGGCGGTGCGTGCGATTGAGTTGGGCCTGATTCATATGCCAGCGGAATAGAATACAGACCTCTTGACTATAAATGACGTGAAATACCTGCCAAATGGCAGTAGTAGCCACCGCTGACACCCCCTATACTCCAAACATCTCCCGGTTAATGTGAAGTTTACAAGCACAGTGGTTGTGTTTCGCTCCGTAGCCCAACGACGCGTTTGAGCGTGTCTCGCTGTGGCGTTGCCATACCTCGTGCGATACACCAACAGACGACTCTCGTCGTTGCCTTTTGAGTGTGCTTTTTCGTATGGACGTACTGCCGCAGCGGTGCGCGCCACTGCATACCCTTCTGCGTGGGTTCTCTGGTGTCTGGACGCGTGCCTACCCGCTGTTGGGTAGGCCGGTTGCGAACAAAGGAGTCCTCTCTCTATGGAAGCGCATCGGCTCTGGCAGTTCCCGATCAAAGAGTTCCATCGTATGCCGCGTGGTCTGCTCGGCCCGGGGGCCTACGAGATGGTGGGTGTTGAGGCACGGAAGCTCGGTTTCAAGCGTAGCCTGCTGATGACGTCAGGTTTGCGCGGCACCGGGATTGTGGAAGACATCATCGGTAAGCTGCGCTACCGCGAGATTGATGTGATCCTCTATGACAAGGTTGAGTCCAATCCTAAGGACTACAATGTCATGGATGCGTACAAGCTCTACACCGATGAGCGGTGCGACAGCTTCATCTCGGTCGGTGGCGGCAGTGTGACGGATGCCTGTAAGGCGGCGCGCATCGTCGTCGCTCACGATGGCCGGAGCATCAACGAGTTCGAGGGCTTCAATAAATCGGAGCGCCCGGACAATCCCCCTCATATCGCGATCAATACCACTGCCGGTACGGGCTCCGAGACGAGTTGGGCCTACGTGATCACCGACATGACCACGGAGAACGCCCCGCATAAGTATGTGGGCTTCGATGAGAGTTGTCCGGTGACGCTGGCAATCAACGATCCAGTGCTCTTCTTCTCGATGCCGCAGGACTTGACCGCCTTCTGCGGCTTCGATGTGTTGGCCCACGCCTCCGAGCCCTACGTCTCGCGCATTAACTTCCCACCGAGCTTGGGCAGTGCGCTCAAGGCGATTGAAATGGTCGCCCAGAACCTGCGCCAGACCGTCTTTGAGCCGCTGAATTATGAGGCGCGCTACAACATGATGATGGCACAGTACATCGCGGCGCAGGCATTCAGCAGCGGTGGCCTTGGCATTATCCACTCGATCTCGCACGCCGTAAGCGCGTACTACGATAGCCATCACGGGCTAAACAATGCGGTCGCGCTGCCCCGCGTGTGGGAGTTCAATATGCCGGCGAACTACAAGCGTTTCCGCGACATCGCTCGTGCGATGGGCGAGAATGTGGACGGGCTGACCGATGTGACCGCCGCCGAGCGTGCGCTGGAGGCAGCAATCCGCTTGAGCAAGGACGTAGGTATCCCCGCGAACTTCACCAGCGTCGGGAACTACACCAAGTCGCGCATGAACCTGGGCAAGTACGCCGAGTGGGGCGGCCCGAAGGTCAAGGGCGATAAGGCCGACATCGAGCGCGTTTCCCGTCACGTCCTTGGCGATGCATGTACACCCGGTAACGCCCGCGAAGTGACATTCGAGGCGCTTCTGCCAGTGGTTGAGCACTGTATGACTGGTTCGTATTAGGTCAGGATGAGGGCGAAGGAATTCTCTGTTGCTTAGCCCTCACCCCCCAACCCCCTCTCCCAGAACGGGAGAGGGGGAGCCGAACCCGCTGTGATGCAGAATCTCCCCTCAGACCACGCTACGTTGCTCCGCACGGGCTGATGTACCCTGACGCAGGCGTTCATCTGGACGTTTTTACGCCAACGACAATGGAGTTCGCGCATGTTTGAGTCAATTGACCAGGTGATCGACCAACTTCGGGAGCAGCAGTATATCTGTGACCGCCGTCTGGCAACGGTTATCTTCCTGGCGCTGAAAATGCAGAAGCCCGTGTTGATCGAGGGACCGGCAGGGGTTGGGAAGACGGAACTGGCGAAGGTAGTCGCGCTGGCGCTCAACCGTCAGATGATTCGTCTCCAGTGCTACGAGGGTCTGGATGAGGCGCGGGCGCTCTATGAGTGGGAGTACAGCAAGCAACTGCTCTATACGCAGATCTTGCGCGAGAAGATTGGGCGCACTCTTGAGCATGTCACCGATTTACGCGAAGCGGTGGCGCAGATCCGCCACCACGAGGATGCCTTCTTCTCTGAGCATTTCATCGTGCGCCGTCCCATCCTCCAGGCGCTCTTGTCCCCTGAGCCGGTGGTGCTGCTGATTGATGAGATTGATCGCGCTGAGGAACAGTTTGAGGCGTTCTTGCTGGAGGTGCTGAGCGATTTCCAGGTCAGTATCCCCGAACTGGGCACGATTAAGGCCACCGCGCCCCCAGCAGTGGTTATCACCAGTAACAATACCCGTGAGTTGAGCGATGCGCTCAAGCGGCGCTGCCTGCATCTCACGATTGGCTACCCCGGTGAGGCCCGTGAGTTGGAGATTGTGCGGCTGAAGGTGCCGGAAATTAGCGAAACCCTGGCCCAGCAGGTGGTTGAGGTTATTCGGCGGGTGCGGGCGCTCGATCTGCGCAAGGCTCCCAGTATTAGCGAAACCCTTGATTGGGCGCGGGCGCTCATTCTGCTCAATGCCGAGAGCCTGACGCCGGAACTGGTTGAAGAGACGCTGCAACTCATTTTGAAGTATGACCGCGATGTGCAGAAGGTCACACGTGAGTTGCCGAAGCTGTTGGGCGGAAGCGGGGCAGATTCGCACCATCACCACGATCACGATCACCATCATCACCACGATGCGGGGGTGCAGGCGGCCATGGAGCGGCAGCGCGAGCATACCGCCGATTATTTTTCTTCGTATCGGGGTAGTACGCGAGGGTAGGGATTTTGGATTTTAGATTTTAGATTTTAGATTGGGGATTAGTGCAATCCAAAATCCAAAATCCCCAATCCAAAATCCGCACACGGAGCCTTATGGACGCTGTCGTCAACCGCTTTATCCATGTACTCAAGCTCAATGGGCTGCGTATTTCGCCTGCCGAGACGATTGATGCGCTGCGTGGGCTAACCCTCACCGCTCTTGTTGAGCGTGAACTGGTGCGCGAGATCTTGGCGTGTACGCTGATCAAAGATGCGCGGGATCTGCCGGTGTTCGAGCATCTGTTTGAGGTCTTCTTTCAGTTGCCTGATGTGCCGCACGACCATCACCATCATCACGACCACGATCATGATCACGACGAGCCGGGTGAGCCGACCCGCATCGCGTTGCAGCCTGACGAGCCCGGGATTAACCAGAACGAGCATACTCACGATGAGCCGTCCGATGTGCGAGATTACTTCGACCCTGAGAAGATGGTTTCGATGTTTAATCTGCACCGTGAGCCGAACCGGCTTAGTCTGTCATCGCTCAGCCAGCATCTCATTCTGAACCGCAACAAGGGGTTGCTCGATCTGGTGATGAAGCGTCTGACCCATCATCTGCGCACGCGCCGGGTGAAGAATATCTCCCAGCCAGGAGAGTTGAACTTCGGCGCAGCCCTTGAGGAGCTTGAGCTTGACCTGATTGCGGGAGCTGCCGCCGCGCTTCAGGATGATCTGGCGGCAATGGATGTGGATGAGGCGCTGTTGGAGCGTTTGGCGCAGCAGATTGATGGCGTGATCGCTAATCTGCCGGAGTTGTTGAAGGGCTATATCGAGCGCGAGCTGGCGCTCCGTGCGAATGAGGTCCAAGCTCACGAACTGGAGCATCTGGAGTCGGCCTATAACTATCGCTTTAATGAACACGAGCGCCGCCAGATGGACGAATTGGTGCGCCGTATCGGGCGGCAGATGCGTGGTGCCCGTTCCACCCGCCGCACGGTTAGCTCCTCGGGGCGGATCAATCTTTCGCGGACACTGCGGGGCAACCTGAAGTACGACGGCGTACCCTTTCACCCGATTCTCGCGAACCGCCGCGATGAGCGCCCGCGCCTCGTGCTGATCTGCGATGTGAGTCTTTCCGTGCGCAACACGGCGCGCTTTATGCTCCATCTGGTGTACAGCCTGCAAGCCCTGTTTAGCAAGGTGCGCAGCTTTGTCTTTGTTAGCGATTTGACCGAGATCACGGCTGAGATCGAGCGCTCCAGTCTTGACGAGGCGATTGGCCGGGTTTTTAGTGGCGAATTGCTGGACACCGATGAGAACAGCAACTACGGACGGGCGCTGGAGATCTTCCACGAGCGTTATCTCGCTGCCGTAACGAGCCGCACAACGCTGATCATCCTGGGCGACGGGCGCGGCAACCAGCGCCAGCCCAACGCCTGGATACTTGAGGAGTTGCGCCGACGCTGTAAACAGTTAATTTGGCTGACTCCCGAGGGTCGTCCAAGCTGGCAACTTGGTGGGTCGGATATGCCAACCTACGCGCCCATTTGTCATCGGGTTGAAGTGGTGCGCAATCTTGACCAACTGGGCCGTGTTGCGGAGGATCTGGCCCGCACCTCGTTCGTTGGGTGGAGATAGCTATGGTGCCGTTGGTTTTATCGCCCCACCGCCACGCTGCGCTGGCAACCGCCCTCGCTGCGCTGATGCCTGCTACGGCCAGCAATGAGCATTTCACGCTCTATGCCCTCGCCCCGGCTGAGCATGCCGCCACGCCGCTGCCGGAGGTGGTGGTCGTGCATCATTTCAGCGCCACGCAGATTGACAACAATCTGGGCTACTACGTGGCGGAGGAACTGTTGCCTTTGCTGCGCACGGCGTGGGGCGCGTTGCCGCCCGTGTCGCAGGTCACAGACCCGTTGGCCTACGCGGAGCAGGCAATTTTTGAGCATTGTGTAGGCGCGATTGTGCGCTCGATGGACGGCAACGAGCGCCGGGCATGGCATCGCTTCTACGATAACTCCCTGACGGCGCTCGAACAGGCGATGCAGGAGCCCACAGCGGCCCCCGATTTTATTGAGCCCTTCGCCGCGATCTATCGCCACCTGATGACGCTCGTGCGCGGGCACACCTTACTTGACGTGGGGACGTGCTTCGGCTTCATGCCGCTGCTGCTGGCGCGGCACGCGGAACAGGGACTGGAACGCATCGTTGGGTGCGACCTTGACGGTGCGCTGGTGAGCTTCGCCACCGACTATGCGGCCCAGCAACAGCAGGCGCAGGTACACTTCGTCCAAGCCGATCTCCTGGCTGACACCTTCACCCGCGTAGGTCGTTTTGCGACCGTCACAGCAATTCATGTGTTGGAACATCTGGATGGAGCACAGACAAGCATTGCGCTGGCAAATCTCTGGAATGTCACTGAGCAGCGCCTGATTGTCGCTGTGCCGTTGGAAGAGCGTCCCGATTCACGCTTTGGGCATCACCAAATTTTTAATGAAGAGCGACTGCTTGGCCTGGGGCGCGAGTTGGGCGGGCGTTGTCAGTACCTCGAACTGCACGGCGGCTGGCTGATTGTTGATAGGGGGATGTGATGAGCTACGAGCTTTTCCGTCAGGGATTGGATGCGCCGATCTGTTTGACCTGGGAACTGACCTACGCCTGCAATCTGCGCTGCGTTCACTGCCTATCGGCCTCGGGCGAACGCCGCGCCGACGAACTTAGCACCGCCGAGGCGCGGGCGCTGATTGACACGTGGGCGGAGATGAAGGTTTTTTACCTCAATATTGGTGGCGGCGAGCCGATGACCCGCCCAGATTTCTTTGAACTCATGGATTACAGTCTTGCGCGTGGCATCGGGGTGCGCTTCAGCACCAATGGCACCCTGATTGACGAAGCGGCTGCCGCATGGATCGCCTCCCGCGAGTATCTGGATGTGCAGATTAGCCTTGATGGAGCCACAGCGGCAACAAATGACCCCGTGCGCGGCACTGGCTCGTACCAGCGCGCCCAACGGGCGATGGAATTGCTGGCGGCGCACGGGGTGAATTTCAAAATCAACACGGTGGCGACGCGCCAAAACATCAGTGAGCTTGACCAACTGGAGGCGATGGCCCAGCACTACGGGGCAGCGCTGCGTGTGACGCGGCTGCGTCCCGCCGGTCGCGGTATCGCGATGTGGCAGACGCTGCGACCGACCCACGCACAGAACCGCATCCTCTACGATTGGCTGCTGGCGCACCCCCAGGTGATGACGGGCGACTCGTTCTTTCACCTTTCGGCCTACGGGCAGGCGGTGGAAGGGCTGAATATGTGCGGGGCAGGGCGCATCGTCTGCTGCATAGACCCGGTTGGCGAGGTGTACGCATGTCCATTTGTACTGTCGCCAGAGTTTTCGGGCGGGAATGTGCGCGATCCGGGCGGTTTCGCCTGGCTCTGGCAGCACGCGCCCCTTTTCACGCACATGCGCGAGTGGCAAGTCGGCGGGAGTTGCCAGAGTTGTAACGCCTACGCGAATTGTCACGGGGGCTGCATGGCGACGAAGCACTTTACAGGGCGCGATCTGGATGCACCAGACCCGGATTGTGTCTTTGCGCCGGACGAGGTTATTCCGTTGTTGCCGATGTGATCAGGGGTCAGGGGTCAGGGGTCAGGGGTCAGGGGTCAGGAGGCAGGAGCAGTGACACCCGACACCTGACACCCGACACCCGACACCTGACACCCGACACCCGACACCTGACACCTGACACCCGACACCCGACACCTGACACCCGACACCTGACACCTGACACTAATCGAAACAAGCTATGAGCAACCTATTTGCCCCGCTATTGGAACCGTTACGTCTGGGAAGTAAGACTGCCCAGAGCCGAATCGTCTTTGCGGCGCATCCGACGAACTTTGCGCGCCGCAATCAGTTTGAGGCGCGGCACGCAGCCTATTATGCGGCGCGAGCGGCGGGCGGCGCGGGGGTGATTATCCTCGAAGGGAGTGTGGTTCACCCCTCCGATTGGCCGTATGAATACGCGATCTTCGGCTACGACGAGCGTGTGGTTGCGGGCTATCGCCTAATGGCGGATGCGATTCGTCCGCACGGTACACTGGTGCTGGCGCAACTGAATCACAGCGGAATGCAGGGCACGAGTCATTACTCGCAAGCGGCGCTGTGGGGGCCGTCGCCGGTGCCAGAGGTGAACAGCCGCGAAGTGCCGAAGGAGATGGAGTACGAAGATATTGAGGCGGTGATTGAGGGTTTCGCGAAGGCGGCGGAATATGCAATGGCAGGCGGATTACACGGCGTCGAGATTAACGCCGGGCCGGACAGTCTGCTCCGTCAGTTTATGTCGCCCCTGACCAATCTGCGCCAGGATGAGTATGGCGGGCCGCAAGAGCATCGGTTGCGCTTCTCCCGCGAGGTGTTGCGGGCCGTGCGGCGGGCGATTGGGAGCGATGCGCTGCTTGGGTTGCGCATCAGCGGCGATGAACACGCGCCGTGGGCCGGGCTCAAGCCGGATGACGCCGCCGAGATTGCGCGTTTGCTGACAGCAGATCACCAGATTGACTACGTGAGTGTCACGAGCGGGAGCATTTATACGCTGCACCTCACCCGTGCGGGGCTGTTTATGCCGCTGGGGTACGCGCTGCATCTCGCTGCCGGGGTGAAAGCGGCGGTGGCGGTGCCGGTGTTCGCGCAGGGGAGCATCGTTGAACCCAAACAGGCCAGCGCCATTCTGGTTGAGGGGCAGGCTGACGCGGTAAAGATGACACGGGCGCTGATTGCCGACCCGCAATTACCGCGTAAGGTGCGGACAGGGCATGCCGATACGGTGCGCCCGTGTATTCTCTGTAACCAAGATTGTGTCGTAAGCCTGGTGCAGAACCCGCGCCTGAGTTGCGCGGTGAATCCGGCGGCGGGACACGAAGCGCACGCCGAGTTTGCAGTATTAGGGGCGGCTGCTGTGACACGGCGGATACTGGTGGTGGGCGGTGGGCCTGCCGGAATGGAGGCAGCCCGTGTCGCGGCGCGACGCGGCCACCATGTGACTTTGTTTGAGCAGCGCAACCGGCTCGGTGGGGCAATTAACTTGGCCTCAGCGGAGCCGGGCCGCAAACGTTTATCCCTTTCGACCGAGTGGCTGGAGGCGCAGATCCTCAAACTCGGCGTGGTGATTAAACTGGGAACCGAGGCAACCATTGAGAACATCAGCGCCGAGGCTCCTGACGCGGTGATCGTGGCGGTTGGCGGGGTGCCAGGGCACCTGAACACCATCACGTTTGACGCGAGCGTGCCAGTGCTGAATGAGCAGGATGTTTTGGGCGAGGTACCCCTGCCGCCACCGGGTAAAGTGGTGGTACTGGACGAGATTGGCGACCACGACGGTATGGCGGTAGCGGAATGGCTGGTTAGCAAAGGCTGGCAGGTTGAGATTGTCACCGCCGACATGTTCTGCGGGCAACGACTCACGGCGACGCAGGAGTTGACCGCCTGGAATCAGCGCGCATGGCAAAAAGGGGTGGTCTTTCACCCACAACAGGAAGCGCAAGCGGTTAGCGAAGGTGCGCTGGTGATGGTGGATCGCTTCAGCCGCGAAGAGCGGCGCATTGAGGGATTGAGTTTGGTGGTCGAAGTAACCTACGACTCACCAAACGAAACGCTCTACGGGGCGCTTAAGGAGGCCGGGTACGGCAAACACGGCATGCCGGCGCTCTACCGCGCTGGTGATTGTGTCGCACCACGGCGTCTGGGCCAAGCAATACTGGAAGGCCATCGGGCCGGAAGGGCGGTGTAGTGATGGATCAAACAAGCCGTCTGCTGTTCACGCCCATGAAACTGGGGAGCTTGACCCTCAAGAACCGGATTGTCTTCTCGGCTCACCTGACGAACTACGCCGAGGAGTATATGCCGTCTGATCGGCACGCTTACTACTACCGCGAACGAGCGCGTGGTGGGGCGGGGCTGATCATCACCGAGGAACATTCAACCCATCCCACGGATCATCCGTATGAGAAGCTGATCCACGCCTTCCACGCCGAGGTCGTTCCCCATTACCGGCGCATCACCGAGATGATTCACGCCGAAGGGGTGCCGATTCTGGCGCAGATCAATCACAACGGCGGGCAGGGCAGCGGGATGTTTACCCGATTGCCCGCCTGGGCACCTTCCGCTGTGGCCGATCCGCTCTTTCGCGAAGTGCCGAAAGCGGTTGAGCTAGAGGATATTCAGGCGATCATTCAAGGCTACGCCCAGGTTGCTCGGCATACGCAGCTTGGCGGCTTTGATGGGGTTGAACTTCAGTGTTCGCACTCCTCCATCGTGCGCCAGTTTCTCTCACGGCACAATAACCGGCGCACAGACGCCTATGGCGGCAGCCTTGAGGGACGCATGCGCCTGTTGCGCGAGATTATCGCCGCCATTCGAGATCGCTGTGGGCGGAGTTATGTGTTAGGCGTGCGACTCTGCGGCGATGAACTGATCCGCGACGGGATTGTGCTTGATGAAGCGGTCGCGGCGGCGCGCATCCTGGAGGCTGATGGTCTGGTGGACTACATCAACACCAGCATCGGGACAGCGACGCAGACCTTGTACATGATTGAAGCCTCGATGCAGATCCCGCCAGGATACGCACTCTTCATCTCGTCGGCCATTCGGCGGGCGGTGCGCCTGCCAGTGATCGGTGTGGGGCGGATTAAAGATCCCATCCAGGCCGAGCGCGTACTCCAGGAAGGCCACGCCGACCTGGTCGGGATTGTTCGTGGCCAGATCGCCGACCCTGAGTTTGCGCGCAAATCCCGCGAGAACCGAGTTGAGGATATTCGGCTTTGTCTCTCGTGCAACCAGGAGTGTGTCGGGCGGATGGGGCTAAACCGTTGGATGGGGTGCATCGAAACACCCGCGACGGGGCGTGAGCAGACCCTTGGCGTGGGGACGTTGCCCCCGGTACAACAGCCCAAGCGTGTGGTAGTAGTAGGTGGTGGGCCTGCAGGCATGAAAGCGGCGGTGATTGCGGCCCGGCGAGGCCATCACGTCACGCTGTTTGAGCAGCAGGCCGAACTGGGCGGACAGGTAAATCTGGCGATCAAAGTAACCAACCGGGCTGAGTTTGGCGATTTGGTGCGCAACCTGTTGCACGAACTGCACCAACTGCCCATCGCAGTACGCACTAACACACTCGCCACGGCTGAACTGGTGCTTGCCGAGCAGCCCGACGCTGTTGTAATTGCGACAGGCTCGGTGCCTGATCGGGCAGCGTTTCCGGGGGCGAACGGGCCAGACGTTGCCGATGTGAGCGACATTCTAGCGGGACGAGTCGTGCCGGGGCGGCGAGTGTTGCTGGTGGATCGGCTCGGTTTCCACGAGGCCGCGAGTGTAGCAGAGTATCTGGCGGAACGTGGATGTCAGGTTGAAGTGGTGACACCAGCGCTTTATGTGGGCCAAGATTTAGGCGTCACTCTTGACTTGGAGAACTGGTACCGACGAGCGCGGCGACTGGGGATTATCTGTACTCCCAACGTCTCGGTACTGAGCGCAGAGGGCGGCGTGGTGACGGGAATTCACAACTACAGCGGCCAGATCCTCACATTTGAGCGCGCCGACACGATTGTACTGGCGGTACAGCGTCGCACAGAGAGCCAACTCTACTTTGCGCTAAAAAAGCGGGTGCGCGAATTGCACCGTATCGGCGACGCGCTGGCTCCTCGGCGGGCGCACGCGGCGATTATTGAGGGCGAGCGGGCGGGGCGGGCGATTTGAGAAGGATTAGCACTTATGCAGTTCATCGTCATTGCCGAAGCCGATCACGGTGCGGTATCGCTACCGTCGCTGGAGTGTGTGGAGGAGGCTCGCGACGTAGCCGCCCAGAGCGGCCATTTCGTGCAGGTGCTGTTGGCTGGCGCGACACTCACGGCAATGGCCGAGGTGCTGGCCGCCCACGGGGCCGATGAGGTGACGCTGATTGAGCACGAGGCGCTGAGCCACGGTGGGGCCGAACATTGGCTCTCTCTCTTTGAGCCGGTGATGCGCGATGCGGTCACAGGCATTGAGGCAGACTCTGCTGGTGAGCCGTCGCTGTGCATCTTGGCCCCAGACAGCAGCCATATGCGGGCGTGGTTGCCCCGATTGGCCTTGCGACTGCGGATACCTCTGGTGAGTCACTGCCTCCAGGTACACATCAGTGCCAATCGCCTCGTATTTGTGCGCCCAACCCACGGCGGTAATCGGCATGAACAGGTGATCTGTCCCGGTGCCCACGTGGTTTGCGCAACATTGGCAGCGGGAGCGCGAGGGATTGGAGTCGCCGATACGCGCCGCCGGGCTCGTGTACGCCGCCTGACACCGGATCTCAGCATAGAGACATTCCACGAGCGGCGGCTACGCACGTTACCGCCCGATCCGCGCACGGTTGATCTGCGTGAGGCAGACCGGATTGTTGCAGGTGGTCTGGGTGTGGGTGGCCCGGCAGGGGTAGAGTTGCTCTGGAAGCTAGGGACGCGCCTTGAGGCAGCGGTTGGCGGGACGCGGGTGATCGCCGACCGAGGTTGGTTGCCGACGGATCGCTTTATCGGCACAACAGGCAAGACAGTGACGCCGAAGCTTTATCTCGCCCTGGGGATTTCGGGGGCGAGCCAGCACACCTCGGGGATGAACCGCAGCGAAACGGTGATTGTGGTGAATAACGACCGCACCGCGCCGCTGTTTAGCCTGGCGGATCTTGGCATCGTCGGGGATCTGCACGAGATTATCCCGGCGCTGCTAGCTTGCCTTGAAGAAGAGCAGACCGTGTAGATAAGGTTTCAGGGGCCGGGTTTCAGGTTTCAGGCCGAACATATCAGAGTATCCTGCGCGAGACAGAACGGTAAAGCTACCACGAACCTTGGCTAAGCGCACGCAAAGCCGCAAAGGCGCAAAGTTCTAGGGGGAGCAAATTGCTCCCTGAAACCTGACCCCTGAAACCTGAGACCTTAGCAATCTGCAATCCAAAGGACATCTATGGCGCTCCTGAGTAAAGAAGCATCGCTTGCTCTCGTACAACGAGTGAACCGACTGGTTGGTCTGCCCAACGGCTTCCCACCGCCAGAGGAACCGCCTGCGCCACGGGAGCGCTTACAGGCACCGGGCACGCGCTCGGCGGAGCATGTTGATGTAGCGGTGATTGGCGCAGGCCCGGCGGGCAGTGCGGCGGCTTTGATCGCCGCTCGTGCTGGACTCAAGGTTCTGCTGCTTGAGCGCGGTGAATACCCCGGCGCGAAGAACGTCTCGGGCGCGGCCTTTTACGGCAGCGCGATTATGGATGAGCTGATCCCGCATTGGTGGGAGCAGGCTCCCGTAGAGCGTTACCTGAGCCGGCGGGTGTTGTCCTTTATGGCCCCTGAAACGTCGGTGGCGCTGGATTTCCGTAGTGCGCGCTTCGCTGAGCCGCCCTACAACGGCGTTGCCATTTTGCGCCCGAAGTTCGACCGCTGGTTCGCCGACCAAGCCGTTGCCGCCGGAGCCTTCCTGCTGAATGCGGCAGTGGTGGATGATGTACTGTGGGAAGACGGGCGCGTGGCCGGGGTGCGCGTGCGGCGCGACGGCGGCGATATTCGCGCCGATGTCGTGATCGCCTGCGATGGGGCCAATTCGCTGATTGCGAAGAAGGCTGGACTCCAACGCCAGTTTCATTCTCACGAAATGTCACTGGGGGTGAAAGAGGTTCTTGCGCTGGATGAGGAGACCATTCGTGAGCGATTCCACCTGAATGGCAACGATGGCATGGCATTTGAGTATATTGGCTCGATCACCGAAGAGGTGAGCGGCGGAGCTTTTCTCTACACGAACCGCAACACCCTATCCCTCGGTATCATCGGCCAGATCTCATCGCTGGTCCAGCATAAGCGCCGCCCTTACGAACTACTTGAGGGCTTCAAGGCCCACCCGGCGGTAGCGCCGCTGGTGCGTGGCGGTACAGTGCGTGAGTATTCAGCC
This sequence comes from Chloroflexales bacterium, assembly GCA_037134395.1. Lineage (GTDB taxonomy): Bacteria > Chloroflexota > Chloroflexia > Chloroflexales > Chloroflexaceae > Oscillochloris. The sequence continues at coordinate 2,041 of JBAXMH010000067.1, read as the reverse complement.
CATATCATTCCCGAGGCGGGCTGGAACATGCTGCCCAAGCTCGCCACCGGCGGCATGATGGTCGCCGGCGACGCGGCGGCGCTCTGTTTTGTGGCGGGGCTCTACCTGGAGGGCATCAATTACGCCATTTTGTCGGGCATCGCTGCTGCGGAAACCGCCATCGCCGCCTGTCGCGAGCAGGATTTTTCCGCCGCGTCGTTAGCCCGCTATGAAACGGCACTAAAAGCCCGCCACGTACTCGGTGATTTCCACGGCTACCGGCACGCCCCGGCGATGGTCAATAGCGAGCGACTACAGAACCTGTATCCGGCGGTGATCGCCCACGCCGCCGAACAAATCTTCCGCGTGCGGGGCGAGCCAAAGCAGAAAATTATGCCCATCGCGCTCGATGCGCTGCGCCAGCATAAGGTTGCGCCAGTCGAACTGCTTCAGGATATGCTCAACGCGGGGAGGTCATTCGGATGGTAATGACATTAGAGGAGCGCATGCGAACCGTGCGGTTCCAGGTGGACGACCGACCGCACATTGTGGTGGATGCCGGGATCTGTAAAGACTGCTCGGTGCAAGTCTGTGTCTATGTCTGTCCTGCCAGCCTGTTCGTACCGTTGGATGATGGCGGCATCCTCTTCAACTATGAAGAGTGTTTCGAGTGCGGCACGTGTTACATCGCCTGCAACAAAGAAGGCGCAATCCAGTGGTCGTACCCACGGGGGGGCTATGGGGTGACGTTCCGGGAGTCGTGACGGGCAGGAGGCAGGAGGCGGGAGGCGGGAGGCGGGAGTTGGGGACTAAGACCAATACTTTTCGAATAAGCAGATCCTATGCCGACCTTGCCCCCTCACCCCCTGCCCCTCTCCCACCGGGGGAGAGGGGGGATTTCTGCACAGAGAGCGATCTGCTCCCCCTCTCCCGTTCTGGGAGAGGGGGCTGGGGGGTGAGGGCGGATCGGCGGCGGAATCGCTATTTGAAAAGTATTGGGATTAAGACAAGGTTCGCAGATACTTTACAGTTCAGGCCCGAATTTAGCATCCTGATGTGCTCGATCTGAAACCTGAAACCCGACACCTGAAACATTAAAGAGGGACGTATGCGTATCGCGGTCTGTCTGAAACATGTGCCGGATGTTACAACGGTCGAGGTTGACCCATTCACGGGGGCGATTGACAAAAGTCGGCTGCTCTTCGTCACAAATCCGGCGGACACGGTGGCGCTGGAGTTAGCCTTGCAGCTTTGCGGCTCACCTGGGCGTGTGCTGGGCCTGACGGTTGGCCCTAGCCCAACCGAGGCAGTGCTGCGTGCGGCCCTCGCGGTTGGGGCGACCCGTGTGCTGCGGCTGTGGGATGAGCAACTCGACGCCACGGCTCCCCCGCTCACGGCGCGGTTGATCGCTGCCGCGCTGCGGGTTGAGGGCATGCCCAACATGGTACTCTGCGGTACTCGTAGCAGCGATATGGGTAGTGGGCAAGTACCCGCGCTGCTGGGTGAGTTTCTGGGTTGGCCCGTGATCACCGATGTGACGCAGATTGAGGTGGAGCCGCACCTGGCCCGCGTGCAGCGACGGCTCGACCGAGGTGCCCGCGAGGTGCTGGAGGTGAGCTTGCCCGCCGTGCTGGCCGTTGAGCCAGGGCTGGCCCGCCTGCGTCACGCCAGTTTCCCCGGCCTGATGCGCGCCCAGCGCGCCGCTATTCCGACCCGTGGGCTGAACGAACTCGGGCTGAACATTGACGAACTGGCCTTCGCGCTCCCGGTGCATCAGGCGTTCACGCCACCCCGCCCGCGCTCACGGCCCATCTTCACCCCCGACACCTCGCGGCCACCCCACGAGCGCATCGCCGCAATTGTTCAGGCGGGCGTCACCCGCAAGTCCGGGAAGGTGCTGGAAGGTCCGCCACAGCCGATGGCCGAGGCGATTGTGGATTTTCTGCGGGAACAAGGGTTTGTGTGATTTTGGATTTGAGATTTTGGATTTTGGATTTACGAACTGCGGACGGTGCGGCAATCTGCAATCTGCAATCTGCAATCTAAAATCTAAAATCTAAAA
>JBAXMH010000066.1:0-20784 GCA_037134395.1 Chloroflexales bacterium | reverse complement strand
ATCTCGTGCTGAGATCGCTTGCCGCACGTTGGATGCATAAAGTATCACTTGTCACATACCCTTCTATTCGCTACAATTGGTCGCAGTGCCTCTGCTATGCGCTTGTTTCATGTGAGCAGGTGAGGGGTGAAACGTATCGCTGTGATATTTCCGAGTACATGGCGTCGTGAAAGTCACCCGGCTCAATCACGATGATCAGTTTTTGGCTCTCTCGATGTTGTACGACAAGAATGCCAGGAAGCGGAGTACGGTATGAACCAGGGGGATGCGTTGCTCATGTTCGCGGCTCTGAATGCTGAGCATGGCTGGGAGTTGAGTGCTGCGGATGTTGAGCGTTATGCGCTGGCATTGTGCATACTGCTGCCAGACACGTGTCCAGAGACAGTACTCCGTCGGGTATGTGTCTACTACCATGCCGACCACCAGCTTGTCGAGGCACTGCGAAATAATCACGACCCAAACCATAATGAGAGCTGGATCATGTGGGCGGGTCAGGTATGTGAGATCCTACGCAAAGCGGGCCTATCCTGGTCGAGCGATAGTGCGGTAGATAGCGATGATCTTGTCCAGGTGGCCCAGATGGCGATTATGATCTCTCTCCCAAGCTTTGCGTACCGCAGCAGTTTCGTTACCTGGGCACACGCGGTAATCATCCAGAGTGTACGTCGGCATATCCGCGACAGCAGGGCCAAGAAGCGTGCGCAGCGCCCCGACTCGCTCGATTCCACGCCTGATGGTGCTACCCCAGTTCATGATGAGGAAGGGCCAGAGCAGCAGGTGCTGACCAAGATTCTGATTGACCAGACTCACGCTGTCATCCTTCAGGCGAGAGATGAGCGGATGGCTTTGATCTTTCACCTCTGGGCGGTTGAGGATCGATCTACCAAGGAGATCGGCACGCTCGTCCACCTGCATCCCTCTCGCGTGCGCGCTCTTCTTGCCCTCACACGCACTCTCCTTCTTCAGCATCCCGCTATTCAGACCTGGCTGACTGATACTGATATTTCTTCCCACACGTAGTACCATCCTGGCAAGCAGAATTTCGTGTGATTTGCTACAAAGTAAAAAGAAGGTAACTTTTTCACCTTCTCCCTCGTCTTATGAACAGGTGAGAGCGACATCAGCACCCGTTGGGTTTGATGTGTCTACCCTGGTAGTGTCTTATCGTACCGCTGGTTTTTACGTGATAGCGCCGTCTCTCACTGACGCGAGCGGCAAAACCATATTATGAACGCTTCTTTTTGTACCGATGTCCGTGTATGGATGGCATCCCTTAACACGATAGCAGCGCCATTAACGCCACCGCCGACACTTGTAGAACACGTGTCCGGTTGCGCACACTGCCGCGCCGCGTTGCTGCTGATTGTTGTCGAGTTGCTCCATGTCTCCCCTGATACTGCGCCAATAACGTGCGATCAGTGCCAGGACGACCTCGCTGCTTACATTGATATCGAGCGTGATGACGGTATCGCAGCGGCTCTCAACGCCTACCCCCACGTCTGGTGGCACCTCTGGACATGCGTAGATTGCGCAACGGATCACCAGATAATTACGACACTCCAGGATGCAGAGGCCGGAGGAGAACTGCCGCCAATTCCGCTCATGAGCATGGTTCATCGCTCCGATTTTCGCCGGGCTCGTCCGATCTTCCAGGCTATTACCCTTCCACGGATGTGGTTCACCCGCATTCTCATACCTCACGCTGGCCCAACCTGGGGCCAGGAGAATGACGACACGGTGATCTACGAGGACGAACACGACAATTACCAGATCACGCTGACCGTACGCAAGGGACGTGCGCAGTGGGAGGTGATCGTCACGCTCGAACCTCCCATTGACGGCGATGTGGTGCTGACGCTTGGCGCGGCAACCTTTCGGGCACGGCTTGGGCCTGGCGGGGTTGCGAGCGTTGGGCCGATCCCCGCAGACCTACTGACGAGTCCGACTGGACCCGCGATGACGATTATGATCGAGCCAACCGAGCGGTAGCTCTGTTGGTGGGGTGACGTGTGTCGCCGCTGAGGGATCCGAGATCTACGCCCCTTCGCCACGTAGCAGCGTTAGCAGGAACACCAGCGGCGTCTCCGCCAGGACGCTGTGAGGCAGGTGGGGAGGCATATGGATCCATGCACCCACATTCCCCACCATCGTCTCGGTACCCAGGGTCAGTCGGGCGGTGCCGCTGATGATCTGAATAATCGCGGGCACGGCAGCGGTATGCTCGGACAGTTCCTGGCCTGGGCTAAAGCCGAAGAGTACAACCTTAATCAGATGGTCGGTGTAGATTGTCCGGCTCAGGATACCGTCGGGCGGGATGGTCAGTTCGGTGGTCAGGTCGGCGTAGGCAGTGGTGGTCTCGCTCATAGGAGTATCCTTTCGTCGCTATCGAGTAGACATCGTACAAAGATCGTTCGCGGTAGATGCCAGGATAACAGATCGTGGCACTGGCGCTACGTGCGGCTGGTGCGACCGACTTTCGCCACTATAGCAGGCAGTCCCATGCGGTGCAATGTGCGTTCCCTCATGCAGCACGCTACGCCCCGCCGCGCTCCCTCAGGAAACGCAGCACCGTCGTGTTTAGCTCATTCGGTTGGTCAATTGGCGTGAGGTGCCGCGACCCGGCGATCACGGACAGTTCACCCTGGGGGATGGCCGCGCAGTAGGCTGTCTTGTAGGCCACCGGCGTGTAGTCTGCATCCGCGCTGACAATCAGGGTCGGGCAGCGCAGTGCAGGCAGGCGTTGCCGTGCGCTCCAACCCCCAATCGCGCCCAGCGCGGCCAGGTAGGCCCGCCGGTCATTCTCGGCCCAGCGCTCGATGAAGGTGCGCTGTAGCGCCGCCTGCCCTGGATCGGGTAAGAGATCTTTGGCGAGCGACTCGCCTAACACGCGCATCCCACGCAGTCGCACGGTGGCGACCCGCCGCAGGTAGACGCCGACCAGACCCAGACGCTCGCGCAGCGTCTGGGCCGGTGCCTCCGGGCCGCTGTTGATGATCACCAGGGAGCGCACCAGGTCGGGGGAGCGCAATGCAAGCTCCAGGGCCACCATCCCGCCCAGCGATAGCCCGACGACGTGTGCGGGGGCGGCTTCCAGCGCCCGCAGCAGCGCGGCCATATCGTCGGCAAACTGGGGGATGCGGTAGCGCCCGCGTGGCTTCGATGATCGTCCGTGGCCACGCAGGTCGGCGGCAATCACCTGGAACGCAGGAGCGAACGCGGGCACCTGAAACTCCCAGTCGTGGATGCTGCTGCCGAGGCCGTGGATGAACAGAAGCGGCGGGCCAGATCCTGCGATCTCGTAGTAGACTTGGATGTCGCCGAGGGTGAGTGAGGGCATAGGTAGTCCTTCTGTGGATTGGATATAATGAGCGAATGATAAGACTCTCTGTGCAAGAAAGGAAATTCCCAATGCCCCGTACCCAATGGATTGACCTGCCCCCGGCCCAGCGGCGGATGATCCTGGCTCTGGCCAGTCTCCAGATCAGCTTGCTGGGTGCAGCCCTGTGGGACATCTGCCGCCGCCCAGCCGAGCAGATCAACGGCAGCAAGGCGGCATGGGCTGCCGCCTCGTTCGTCAACTTCGTCGGCCCACTGGCCTACTTTGTCTGGGGGCGGCGCAGGGAGGAGACGGCGTAAAGGCAGTGTGAAGCGCGGTGGTAAGCTTTTCCACGGCGATGCTATCGGATGTTGTATATCGAGGCCATGCTATAATGCTGGCGATTATGCTCTCGCATACCCGACCCGAAGATTCTTGCCCTGTAGTTTTAAGGAGTTGTTCGTGAGCCAGTCGCGCCCACCTCGACCGAAGCAGCCCGAACCGGCTGCGCCGAAAAATACCATGCCCGGTATTGTCTCCGCCGCTATCGTACTCCTTGTTGTCGGGATCGTCGTCGGCCTGCTGGTCAGCCGCGCTGGAACTGCCAATAAGCCGATCAGCCAGTCCTCCGGCCAGATACGGCCCACTGCTACCACTCACACCTACAGTGCGGCCCCGCCAATGACAATTGACCCGGCAAAGAAATATACCGCCACAATCGAGACGCCCCGTGGCAACATTGTGGTTGAACTGCTGCCCGACATCGCCCCGCAGACGGTGAATAACTTCGTCTTCCTGGCCCGCCAGAATTTCTACAACGGCCTGACCTGGCACCGCGTTCTCGCAGGCTTTATGGCCCAGGGCGGCGACCCGCAGGGCGATGGCAAAGGCGGCCCCGGCTACTCGATCCCCGCCGAGTTCACCGATAAGATCCTCTACGATAAGCCCGGCCTTCTGGCTATGGCCCGCTCTAGCGACCCCAACAGCGCCGGATCGCAGTTCTTTATCACCACTGCCCCGGCTCCCTCGCTTAATAACCAATACACGATCTTTGGCCGGGTCACCCAGGGCCAAGATATTGTCAACGCTATCCCGCTACGCAACCCAGACAGCCCCACTGATACGGCAAAGCCTGGCGAGACCATCCTCGGCATCACGATCTCCGAGAGTTGACAACGAAGAGGCACGAATAAACGAATGGAGCAGTTGTTCCATTCGTTTATTCGTGCCTTTGCGTTGTCTATTTTTTTCGCCCGAAGAGTCCGCGAGGCTTGGGAGTTTCTACCGTCTGCCGCAGCGAGTCTAGATCGCCATCGAGGCTACTGGATGGAGAAGCGGAGGGTGGCGGTGTCGTGGTAGGTTTTCGTTTATCTTTTTCTGCGAGGTCGCTGAGCGAGACCCGCTTGCCCGGAGTGGCCTTGGGGGCATCGGGAGCAATCACCTCAGGCTTCGGGGCGGGCGCGGGCTTCGGGGCAGGCGCGGGCTTCGGCGTGGGCGCGGGCTTCGGGGCAGGCGCAGGCTTCGGCGCGGGCGCGGGCTTCGGCGCGGGCTTCGGTTTAGATGTAGGCGCGGGCACCTCAACGGGCGCAAGAGCAGGCATACTTACCGCTGAAGGAGACTCGACATACGGGCTTGGCCCGCGCTCCGCGCCGAGGGCAACCAGCCACTCCCATATCTTCAGGCAACGTTGCCGATCATCGGCAGGGAGTTGGAGCGGTCGGCCACGTGCATCAATGACTACGCCAAGGGCGCTACCGCCAATCGCCGCCGGGTCGGAGGCTACCTCTTCACCAGGGGCAGCGCGACCTATTCGCACACCTGCGGCGGGGTGCAAAATCAACTGCGCGTAGCGGCCCAGAGTAAGGGGCACGCGCAACAGTTCACCGTGACGCACCGTATACCGCTGGGTCTTTCCACCGACCACGCTCAGATCCAGTTCAAGGGCAACCTCGCCGTGACGCCCCTCGCCACTCAACATGACACAGGTGGCCAACGGCATATTGCCGAGCAGATCGCGATCAAAGATCGTCACCGCAGCATCAGCATCAAGCGCGGCGAGCGCACCAATGCTCGGCACAAGGCCGAGGTTATCTAGGTGAACATCGAGGATGGGCTGGCCTTGATCGGCACCGGGCTGTAGTGCATCGAGCAGGGCCAGCAGGGCCATGCCAGGGTGTGGCACGTGAGAGAGCGATCCGCCGCACGCGATCAGCCAATCGTAGTCGCTCAGGGGCTGTTCATCACGCAGAGCAACTGCCACCATCGAAAGAGACTCACGGGTGAGGGCTAGATCAATAGCGAGATCCTCCGGGTTGGCCGGGAGCATATGCGGGCGTAGCATCTTATTCAGCAGGCGGTGGGTAAGGTCGGGCGTGCTGATCGGGAAGGGCAGCCAGCGGGCCACAGCGGCCACGCCGCGCTCGGCCAAGATGGACGAGATTCCGTAGGACACCCCGCAGATGCCCAGGACGGCTGGATAGTAGCGACCGGGGGCCGCGTAGAAGGCCGAACTGCTGCTTGCACCGCTATCTACCAGCAGCACCCGCCGACCTGAACGTTCAGCCACAAAGCGTGCGACGAGGCCCGAGGCATCACAGACTGTGCGGATCGGGGTGCGGCTCGTGCGGCGTAGCCCTGCGATCCCCGGCATGCGCGACATAATCTGCTTCTCGTACAGCCGCGACAACTCCATGCGCGTCGGTTCCAGGTACTCTTGATCGAGGGCGGGACGCAGATTCTCTACCACAAAAACTTCGGCCCGATCAGAGATCGCTGCAACAACCCGTTCGCGGGCATCGCTGTTGCCCGCGTAGATTACCGGTCGGGACGCACTATCTTGGCGCTGCTGTCCGCTGCTGTCCACCATTGTACTCACTGCCGTGAGGCCGACAATATGGGCGAGCCGGTTGACCGCATCCACGGCACCATGCTCAAGCCCGCCGGCGATCAGCATCGCATCAGGGCGCAGGCTCATAAGCGTCTGCACCTGGCGCTCAATCCACGAAAGATCCCCGGCGCTCACCAGTGGCTGGCCCACCGCATCGTCGAGAGTTACTAACTGGAGGAGAGCGGTGTAGGTAGCGCGGCTGGCTCGCAGCGCACTGCGGGCCGATACATCGGTGGAGATCGCCGTGATCACCAGAGTCATTGCGCCAGCGGCACTCGTCACCACTACTAACTCATTGACTCCATCGCGATCACTGTCCTGCGGCATAATCAATTGGCCATCGCGAATCAGTTGCCGACCCGTCAGTTCCGCGATCTGCGCCGCAGCCTCCAGCACCGCATAGAGCGCGTTCTGATAGGGCGGTTCGATGCTGCTGCTCGTCTCGGCATGGCCGATCATACGGCTTTCACCGTCTACTTGATCTACCAGCGTAACCCTGGTGACCAGGCTGCCGATCTCGGCCACAAGTACCGAACCTAACATATCAGCTATATCCCCTCAGATCTCCGCTAGTTGATAACTGCCGATAGGGGTATGAGCGTATCCAGCTCGTGAACGGGCGGGCTCTTGTTTGCGAAGGATGTGCATCCTTCGCAAACAAGAGTTGGGGGCTTCAGCCCCCCCCGGCGGGCTATTGGCTATTGTACGTCATCCTAAGAGGTTGCGCACCCATCCGACAATAAACGCGAGGCGCTCGTTCAGGGCCGTAATGTAGGTGAGTAGGCCGCCAGCCAGGAAGAATCCGAAGGCGATCATGAGCAACCAGCGCCCGATCCGTGCGCCAAAGGCGACCACCCGCCCCGTCGGCGTTTCACGAGGCACCGTGAAGTAGAAGTAACAGAGCGTCGCCACCACGCCAAGCGAGAGCAGTACAGAGCCAACCGCTTGGATAGGGTCGCTGCTGATCGGCCTCGTTGAGTCCCGTAGCTGGGGCATCAGAGTACCCACCAGGGCACCGCCAAGGGCGAGGGCGGAACCCACGCCAAAGATCAGGGCAAGCGGCAGGTTGGCCAGCCACGAGATCTGCTGACGTCCAGAGATGCGGGCAAGCAGGAGAGTGCCCAGCAGGAAGGGCAGCACGTGCGCGCCAAGGCTGACCGGACTGCCTATCGCTGCGACAGCACTCAAGGCGTTCGGGCGCAGCACCTGGTGGTAGATCACCACAAAGGCATAGCCAAGCGAAATACCAATAAAAAGGTACTGTACGACACGGAAGGCCGGGTTGTCGCCCAGCAGGCGGCTGAAGACCATGAGCGTCAGCACCACGCTCACCAGTCCGGTGGCCAAGCTCAGCATAGTGCTGGTCACGCGGCACCTCGCCGAGATTTACGGGCGTGCGCCAGGGCTAGGCCAAGGCCACCGCCGATCAGCAGGATCACAAAGGTCAGCACCGCCAGCGACTGCTGGCCGGTGGCGCGGGCAATAGCGGTGCTATCGGCACCTGTGGTGAGCGCACTCATGGCTAGGGCACCCTGCAAGCCGGCAAGATGATACACATTTGGCAGGCGGAGGTACGGCTGTAGCATCGGCTCAGACTCCTGCGGTATCAGGAAAGTGATCGGCACCGATGGCGCTGCACTATGTACCTGCTCCATCCAGATCTGCGCATCCTGAGGCTGGTCGGCCAGCACGATGATCATTGAGAGGTCGGAGATCCGACTTACACGCGGCGAGCCGTCCAAATTCGTCGCCAGCAGACCCTGGGTTGCATCGCGGCCCTCAAAGTCCGACCGAAGTTCAGCGCGCAGATTTTGCGCTAGGAGACGCAGAGCCAGTTCGCCACCGGGGCGATAGCCAAGGAACACGTAGTCGCGCCCGCCAAACACTCTGCCGTCAGGATCGATGTTATAGCCGGTAGCCCGCAACTGCGCCCGTAGGTCAAACGAGAGGAGAGTACCCTGAAGATCCGTGCTAAGCACGATCATCTTGGTCTTGTTCTTCATAACCTGGCTGGTCACCGCCTGTTCTAGCGGGCGCAGTTCGGCGGATCGTTGGGCATCCCACTCATAAGCGATCATCACAATATCGTCGGGGCCAAGGCTGGCGAGGCGTTGACTGAGGTCAGCAACACCCGGAGCCGTGGGCGCAGCGGTCTGGAGTTGCACGATGATCTGCGGGGAGAGCAGTCCCGCCACGAGTACGATTGCGAACAGGATGTAGAGCACTCGGTCAAGGCCGACTCGCTGCCAGCGTGACAAAGGCACCGGGGCAGGCGCGATGACAGGTGCGGGGTAGGGCGCACGTACGAGCTGTCCGAGTAGGGCCACCGCGCTCATCTGTTCAGAGCTACGCTGGTAGAGTCGGCGTGCGGGAGTTGCCGATGTAGCGATGGGACGAACGCTGCTGATGCTAACTTCGCTGTCATTCTCATCGGCTGCGCCCAAGCGAGTAAGCCAATCGAGAGCCTGGCCCTCGGGGCTTCCCGTAGGCTGCTCCACTTCTGGCGGTCGCAGCCAACCGGGGAGTTCAGCGCCCTTAAAGAAATCATCACCCTCGCCGTCCTCATGCGCCGCCGCCCGGCGCTGGGGCTGGGTTGTCACATCTTCCGTCTGCGGAGTACGGGCGGGTGTACGGGCCGGGGGTGGCTCATCGGCAACGCCGCGCAGCCAAGATGGCAGGCCCATGTCGCCAGCGGACGGCGAGCCTGATGCGGTTGTCGGCTCGGACGAGGTTGCTGAGAGCCAGGGCGGCAGATCTTGTGGGGCAATGGCGGTGGATCCACCGTTATCCGGTGGTCCAGCAGCCTCGCGTAGCCAGTCCGGTACATCAGCGGGCGCAGGCTCAGGTGCAGATGCAGGTGTGGGTGCAGTAGGCGCAGGGGCGGGGGCGGGGGGGGCCGGGCGCTCCTCCGCGTCCCGCAGCCACGCTGGGATGTCATCCTCCACCGGGGCGGGGGCCGGTACAGGTGTCGGGTGTTCCTCCACGTCCCGCAGCCACGCCGGGACGTCATCCTCCACCGGGGCGGGGGCCGGTACAGGTGTCGGGCGCTCCTCCGCGTCTCGTAGCCACGCCGGAATATCATCCTCCACCGGGGCCGGGGCCGGTACGGGTGTCGGATGTTCCTCCGCGTCCCGCAGCCACGCTGGGATGTCATCCTCCACCGGGGCGGGGGCTGGTACGGGTGTCGGGTGTTCCTCCGCGTCCCGCAGCCACGCCGGGATATCATCCTCCACCGGGGGCGGGGCGGGGGCCGGGCTCTCCTCCGCGTCCCGCAGCCACGCCGGGATATCATCCTCCACCGGGGGCGGGGCGGGGGCCGGGCTCTCCTCCGCGTTCCGCAACCACGCCGGAATATCATCCTCCACCGGGGCCGGGGCGGCGGGGGCCGGGCTCTCCTCCGCGTTCCGCAACCACGCCGGAATATCATCCTCCACCGGGGCCGGGGTCGGTACAGATGTCGAGCGCTCCTCCGCCTCTCGCAGCCAATCAGGCACATCCCCCGCATCGGTCGAAGGCTCCGGGGTGGCGGCAGGGCCATTGAGCCAACTGGGTGCCGTATCACCGGGAGAGGTATCTCCACCAGATACATCACGCAGCCAGTCAGGGACACCCGAGTCAGTCGTAGATGAGTCGGGGCTATCTGATCCACTCAGCCAGTCGGGTACGCTGCCTGGGTCACGCAGACGGCCCTGATCGACCGGCGCATCGAACGAGACCGGGGTGACATCACGCAGCCAATCGGGAACCCCATCAGCGGCTATCGTCTCGGCCTGAGCAGAGGCATCGTCGGCCCAATTGGCCAAAACCGTTCTATCATCCTGCGTACCCGCAGGCTCATCCGTTAGCCAGCTTGAAGAGAGCGGATCAAATACCTTCTGCGATGGCGGTTCATCGGCAACCGGCTCAGACGAAGAGATGCTCTCAATCTCAGCAGAACTCACATCGCGCAGCCAGTCGGGAACGCCACTTTTCACGTCAATCATCTCAGACAACGAGGGCTGAGGCGGCTTGACGTCTGCGGGATCGGACTCTTGGCCGATACTGCGCAGCCAGTCAGTCGCGCCGACCGGCATCTTGATCTTGTTCCGCGAGGTGGTTGTGGTGGATGGTGGCTCCGGCTTAGGCTCAGGTTCAGGGACATCAGCACTGTCAGACGACGAAGAGAGACCATGTAGCCAATTGGTCGCACCGAAGGGCGCGGGTCGGGTCGGCGCGGTTGGCTCAGACGTTTCCACGTCGCGCAGCCAATCCGGCGTATCGCTATCGTCCCTGTGCGGGGACACACCCGGGAGGCTCGTGTCGCCCGTAGGCGCAGCTCCAATCTCACTCTGTAGCTCGCGCAGCCAGTCGGGCGTATTATCAACGGGTTCAGGTGTGGTTTTAGTGGGGGATACCGACGGCACCACATCATGCAGCCAGTCCGGTGTTGTGCCAGAGGCAGGGCGGGGTGGAAGCGGCAGATTGCGAAGCCAGGGCGGCAGATGTTCCATGATGTGAAGTCAGAGCCGGACCGTTGTGCGGCCTAGCATCATCGATCAAGATACGGCAGATCGAAGCCAAGTAGGACACGCACACTGGCAACCAGGGCACCGATAGCGGCACCGATCAGCAGTCCACGGGCACCGGCGAGGGCAACATAGTTGTTCACCCACTGGATGGTGACACCAACGCCGGGCAGGGCAGAAATGGGTGGCAGTTGCGATAGTAGCACAACAACGGCGACGATGACGATAACTGTGGCATCTACGCTGCGGCGACCGAGGGCGCGAAGCGCTGCGCTGAGGCTAAAGAAAGCTAGCAGTGCCAGCAAGCTACTGGACAGCGGCACATAGACTGCATTAAAAAGTGCGTGGATTGGCTGCTCGGCCAGACTGCCCGGCAGGACGATCCCCGTCGTACTGGGCAGGGGGAAGAAGATGCCAAATACAATCACCAGAATCATACCCGCCAAGAGTACGAAGCTATAGCCCCAGTCGGGGCTACGGTGGCGGATGCGCTGTATGTGCGCGACGGCAACGCTCATGCACCCCATCAGGAGCGCGAGCGCGGTAATCAAGGCGGCCCATTGAACCAGTGTACGTGCGACAATTGCCACTACCGCGCCGCTGCCGGCGAAGTCGAGCAGCACAATGAGGCCGGAAACTCCGGCAATCAGAATGGCAAACGCACGTTTGAGATCGCGCAGGAAGGCCATTCCACGCCCCTTACTCTTCCAAATGCTAGAGTCCAGCCAATGATGGGAGCCCAAGTGAGGGCGGGATCAGGCTATAGATGAAGCCACCGATTACCAGCATAATTGCCACCGTACGCAGCAGATCCTGGGTCATCAGTCGTGACTGCGCTACGGGTTCGGTGGAGAGATATGCCTCTGCGGCAAAGATCTCCTCGCCGATCAGGGTGGATGAGGTGGTGAGCATCATCAGCGGCAGCGCGGCGCTACTCGTCGATCCAACCACCTGTGGCAGATCGCGCTGTGCGCCATCTTCGCCAATGAGCAGAAATTCCTGCCCGAAGCTACCGATCATCACACTCGCCCCGATCTGCTCGCGACCATACAGCGTTGTCACGCCGGAGGCATAGGCGAGCGCATCCTGATGGGCGAGGAGATGCACTTTGGCACCATCGTAGTCCTGAGTCTGTCCGGCCTGTTGGTATGCCTGACGTACTGCCCCACGCAGCGATAGCAGCGTAATCACATCGCCAGAACTTACGAGAATAGGGGCACCGTTTAAAGCAGCCTCCCCCGCAACCCGGCTTGCCACCATCAGCCCAGCCACCGTCTCAGCAGTCGTTCCACCTGTCCCGCTTCCCGCCCCGATCATACCAGAACCCGGCGAGACGTGCAGCAGCCTGCCTGTCTCTGCGCCACGTGCGAGGGCACTGTGCAGGGCGTCGAGGGCTGGTAGCGCACGCCGCACAGGCAGCCGACCAGCGAGTATGCGCGCATGGTGCAGCCATGTCATACAGACAACCACCAGCGTGACCAGCAGGATAATGAGTGTCTGGGGCGGAGGCAGGGGCACGGAGATCATGAGTAAGCTCTCCGGGGGTGAGACAAACGTGACAACTCTTTACAACGTCCCTGATTTTACTCCTTCGAGTGTAACCCAAAGGATCGGCTTTGTCAACACTATTGATGGGCAAGCAGCCTGCGTAACATGTGCCAGGTTGCCGTATCTGTCAACAGATCTGCGTAGGGATAGAGGCCCGTGCCACGGACAAGGGGGCGGACAAATAAGGCCAACTGACTGCTGATCACGTCGAGGGGGCGCAGCACATCGAGCAGAATAGCGGCGGGTTCACGCAGACCAGCCCGCTCGATCTGCTGCGCTATGTGCTGCGGGGCAAGCACCTGATCATCCATAACGAGACTCCAATGATGTTCGCTACGGCGCTCCTCCGCGCCCGCAATTATACACCCGGCGCCAGTAGAGAAAGGGTTGCGTACGGCGAGGTGATGTTAAACGTCGCGTTACCCCACCTTGCGCGCCTCAACCCAGAAGGCATCCACCTTCTGCTTAAGCAGGGCGTGCCCAGGTTGGACGAGCCGTGGGTCGTCGTTAAGAATTGCCTCGGCTGCCGTGCGTGCGGCGTGGAGCAGGCGCACATCGGCCAGTTGAGCAACCTTTAGGTCGGGCGTGCCACTCTGACGGGTGCCAAAGAACTCGCCGGGACCACGCAAATTCAGGTCAATCTCAGCCAGCTTGAAGCCGTCGCTATTCTGGGTCAGCGCCTCAAGCCGCTCCTCGCTAGACTCATTCTCTTTGTACGGAATCAAAATGCAGAAACTCTGGTGTTCTCCCCGGCCCACCCGACCACGAAACTGGTGCAACTGCGAGAGGCCGAATCGCTCGGCACCCTCGATTAGAATGGTAGACGCATTGGGAATGTCAATGCCCACCTCAATGACCGCCGTAGCTACCAGAATATCGTAGGCGTGATCGCGGAACGCGACCATAACCTGATCCTTCTCGCGGGGCAGCATCTTGCCGTGCAGCAGGGCCACGCGCAGGTCAGGAAAAACATCGTTCTGGAGAGTCGCGTACATCTCCTCCGCCGAGGGCAGGTCAATCTTATCGCTCTCTTCAACCAGCGGACAGACCACAAATGCCTGGCGACCCTGCTCGATCTCCTTGCGCATGTGGCGGTAGACCTTGCCGCGCTCGCTTTTGGGAACCCAGCGCGTGCGGATCACCTGCCTGCCAGGAGGCAGTTCGTCAAGGATCGACGTATCGAGATCACCATAGATCGTCATCGTCAGGGTGCGCGGGATGGGCGTCGCCGTCATCACCAGCAGATGCGGGTTGAAGCCCTTATTGCGCAGGCTCTGGCGCTGTTCGACACCAAAGCGATGCTGCTCATCTACCACGGCCAGGCCCAGGCTATGGTATTTCACGCTCTCGGTGATCAGAGCGTGGGTACCCACCACCAGATCTACCTCGCCTTTGGCGATGCCCTCAAGCACGCGACGCCGCTCCTTGGCCCCGAGGCTGCCGGTGAGCAGAGCCACACGCACCCCCTGGCCATCCATATCGTCCTCGACAGTCATACCGAGCAGTGCCTTGATCTCGGCGAGCCGGGCGGCATCCTCCGCACTCATACGCTCGCGCCAGCCGTCGCCCTCGGCCTCCTCTTTGGCCCGACGGGGCACGCGCACCCGGCTAAGCAGTTTCTTCAGACCCTTGTAGTGCTGCTCGGCCAGGATCTCGGTGGGGGCCATCAGTGCGCCCTGAAATCCATTGGCAATCGCCTGGAGTAGACTCGCGGCGGCCACCACCGTCTTGCCTGAGCCGACATCGCCCTGAAGCAGACGGGCCATCGGGACGGGACGGGCCATATCGGCGAAAATCTCGTTCAGGCTGCGCTGCTGCGCCGTCGTGAGCGAGAAGGGTAACTGGGCCTGAAGATCCGCGTGAACATCGGCGAAGAACTGTAGCTGGTAGCCGAGTTCGCCCTGCCAGAGCAGCTTGCGCTGCAGTACACCGATCTGAATAAAGAGGAATTCGTCGAATCCAAGGCGCGTGCGCGCCTGTAGCAGCGAGTCGGCGCTGGCCGGGAAGTGGATCTGGGCGATAGCCTCGGGCAGACCGACGAGTCCAGATCGTACCCGCGTCACCTCGGGCAGATACTCGGGTAGCCTGGGGGCCACCTCATCTACGAGATGCTTGATCACCTTGCGCGCATTGCGATCTAGCAGACCCTTTGTGAGCGGGTGAACCGGCACCAGTCGCCCGGTGTGGATCAGTGCGTCGCTATCCGGCACATAGGGTTCCCAGGTTGGACTCGTCATCTGTCGGACGCCGCCGTAGGCACCAACCTTCCCGCTTAACACAATCATCTTGCCGACGGGTAGTTGCTTGGTGAGCCAGGGTTGGTTAAAGTAGACCGCCTTGATCACCCCGGTCTCATCAGAGACCGACACCTCAACGCGGGGGCGCGGCCCGCCTCCAGCCATGCGTACCTCGCTCACCTCGCCGACAATTGTCTCCACCGAACCCACCACCAGATCACCGATATGTTTCTGCGAACTGTAGTCGTCGTAGCGATGCGGAAAGTGGTAGAGCAGATCCTCAATCGTGCGCAAACCGAGGCGTTTGAAGGCGAGTACATCTTTTCTGACAATGCCGGATACGGCGTCAAGCGGATCAGCAGGGCCAAGGGCCGAGGGTGGCAGGGCACCGGAGGTAGGCGGCAGGATGCCGGAGGCAGGAGGCAGGACGCGGGAGGAAGGCGGAGAACTGGGGGTCGGCGGGGTGCCGGAGGTAGGCCGCAAGCGGCGGGATGAAGGAAGATCTGCCTTGGACTTCGCATGCGTATTCTTGATAGATCCAGCCGCCCCCGTCCCCTGCTTCCCACTCCCCGTCCTCCCGCCTCCTGCCTCCTGCCTCCTGCCTCCTGCCCCTGCCTCCTGCCCCCTGCCCCCTGCCCCTGCCTCCTGTTTCCCCCCCGGCACGCGAAACAGTGCGCGCAGGCTTTCGACGGCCTGGAAGATCCGCACCATCCGCTCATTGATCGTCTGGCCGCCATAGTCATTGAGCAGAGACAGTGCGACATGAACCGCAGCAAGGCCCAGGTCGGCATCAGCCTGGGCCTGCCACAGACTAAGGAAGCGGTCGAGGCCATCGGGGGTAGCACCATCATCGCAGCCGCGATTCTGCTCGGCAGTCAATACCTTACCCAGCCGGATGATATGTTCAGGGTTCTGCATGATCAATCAACCTGTAAGGGCGCAGCAGTCGGCACGCTGCGCTGACTGTTGCGTCCCTACTCAAACCCCTCAAACACGGTTACACCCATAGCGCCGGAGCCGAGATGTGCGGCGATGCTAGGACCAAAGCGGGCGATCTGTACTTTTTCACGCGGAAAGATCGGCTCAACCTTTTCTAGCAATTTCTCAACATCCTCGGGGGTGGTGGCGAAAAGCACAATCACCTCTTGGACTCGCGGGAAGTCCTCAATGAAGGTGAAAAGGCCCTCGATTGCCTTAGCGCGGGTGCGCGTGCGTTCGTAGGGCACGATCTCGCCCTCATCAAGAATCATCAGCGGTTTGATTCGCTGCATCGAGCCGAGTACCGAGCCAGTGATTGTCAGGCGACCCGCCGACTCCAAATGCTCCATCGTATCAACAAAGAAACAGACGTGGGTGTGGCGCACCATCGCATTGATCAGGCGGCTCACCTCATCGGGTGTCGCGCCTTCACGAGCGGCGCGAGCAGCGGCTAGCACCACCGAACCGAGTCCCGCCGAAGATGACTTGCTATCTACCAGCTCGATCCGTGTTGTTGAGGCGGGCACTTTGCTGCGCGCCTGTACCGTATTTGCGTAAATATCGCCCAAGTGCGTACTTAGATGGATCGAAAATACATAGTCTACATCGCCCACCAGACGCCGGTAGAGTTGCTCAAACACCGCCGCCGAGGGCGATGCTACCTTAAATCGCGGGTGGCCCGAGATCAGCATATCGTAGAGTTGCTCGTCCGTGACATCAATGCCGACCCGATATACTTTATCGTCAGCATGAACCAGCAGTGGCACCACCTCAATACCAAGCTCGCGGGCCAACTCAGCGGGGATGTCAGCCGTCCCGTCAGTCACAATCTTTATCTTCGCCATAGGACACCTATCTCAGTCAGGCTGACCTACCACCAACGGCGGAGGCCAGTCCCAAGCGCCAAACGTTTGCCAAAGGGGGTACGGTATGGTATATTCTCGCAGATACACGCAAAATACAATCTTTATTACGATACTATCTGGAGTACCACTGAAATGGCGAAGTGCAAGATGTGCGGCAAGGTTCCCTCGTTCGGTCACAACGTTAGCTTCTCAAAGCGCCGCACCAACCGCATGTGGCGGCCAAACCTACAGAAGACAACAGTTCTGAACGATGCGGGCAAGCCCGAGCAGATTCGTATTTGCACCCAGTGCATACGGACGCTGACAAAGGTCCGTTAGCCCTTTTCGCGGTGGCCGTAGCAGAATTCAGAGGAGGCCCGTATCCTAACTCAGGATGCTGGCCTTTTTGCTTTGCCAGCATAGGGACGGCCCAAGGCCGTCCGCAAGGTCGCATTATAGCCCAACGAATCCGCCCGCGCAATAGCGGGAGGCCGGGGATCCAGGGCTGGTGCAAAGTCAGCTTTGGCCCCCTCACCCCCTGCCCCTCTCCCACTAGGGGAGAGGGGAGATTTCGCACCACGATGCGTCCGGCTCCCCCTCTCCCCGTGTGGGAGAGGGGGCAGGGGGGGGAGGGGCGGGTGAGGATCGGCGATTTTGCACCAGCCCTGGCCTCCTGCCCCCGACCTCCTGCCTCCTACGCATATTCAAGCCAGCCGTGGGCATCCTCGCGCTCGCCATGAACAATGGCAAAGAAGGCCGCCTGCACCTCGGCAGTAATCGGGCCGCGCCGACCCTTGCCCACCGTAATGCGATCCACCGAGCGGATTGGCGAGACCTCGGCGGCGGTGCCGGTGAAGAAGAGTTCATCGGCCACGTAGAGCATTTCGCGTGGGATGATCTGCTGGCGCACTTCCACACCCATCTCGCCCAGCAAGGTGATCACCGTGTCGCGGGTAATCCCGCTCAGGATGGAGGAACTGGCTGGCGGTGTGTAGACCACGCCGTCACGGACGAGGAAGAGGTTCTCGCCGCTGCCTTCACTGACATGACCATTGCTATCAAGGGCGATACCCTCGGAGTAGCCGTTGGCCAACGCCTCCATTTTGATCAGTTGCGAGTTCATGTAGTTGCCGCCAGCCTTCGCCATTGCTGGCAGGGTGTTGGGCGCAAAGCGGTTCCATGATGAGACGCAGACATCCACGCCGTTCTCCATGGCATCGGCACCCAGATACTTACCCCACTCAATCGTGGCAATCGCCACCTCAACCGGATTGCCGTACGGGTTCACGCCGATCTCACCGTAGCCCCGGTAGACCACCGGGCGGATGTAGCCGGCCCGCAACTTGTTCGCCTGCACCGTCTCCTTGACGGCCGCCACCATCTGGTCAAGCGAGTAGGGAATCTCGGTGCGGTAGATCTTCGCCGAGTCCACCAGCCGACGCATGTGCGGCGTCAGCCGGAAGATCGCCGTGCCCTTGGGGGTCTCATAGCAGCGGATACCCTCGAAAAAGCTTGTGCCATAGTGAACCACATGCGAGAGCACGTGGATCGTCGCCTTGTCCCACGCAACCAGTTCGCCATTAAACCAGATATAGTCCATTTTCGCGATTGGCATCGAGCAACCTTACTTTCCTGGGGCTATGCCCCACTTCCGAGACGCTCTTTCACTCTTCGATGGAGTACTCTCACATTATCCCCGCCAGGATCTCCCGTACTGCCCGCGCCGCCTCGGCACGATGGCTGATCTGGTTCTTCGTCTCAGTTGGCAGTTCGGCCATAGTCTGATCGTAATCCAGCAAATAGAACAGCGGATCGTAGCCGAATCCGCCGGAGCCACGTGGGGCCAGTTCGATCACACCGGGCAAGGTGCCTTGGGCGAACTGAGTGGGCTGGCCGGGGCGGGCCAGGGCGATCACGCAGACAAAGCGGGCCAGACGCTGGTGCCAGGGTACATCCTGCATCTGATCGAGCAGATACTGAAGCTGGGCTACGCCCTTCACCCCACCGTAGCGCGCCGAGTAGACACCGGGGGCACCGCCGAGGGCCGCCACCTCCAGCCCGCTATCATCGGCCAGGGTGGGCAGACCGCTGAGGGCCAAGTAGCTCTCGGCCTTCAGGCGAGCGTTTTCCTCAAAGGTTGCTCCCGTCTCCTCCACATCCTCACGGATGCCGAGGTCGTCAAGGGTGCGCAGGGTCAGGCCAAGGCCATCGAAGATCGCGGCGAACTCACGCAGCTTACCGGGGTTATGGGTGGCGATCAGTAGCTCATGCATAGTGCTAGAATCTACGTCCGACAGGCCGCTCTGTCAAGGGGCAATTATGCTCATTTCCGACGTGGCTGCGGCAGATCGCGACTTACCACCGAGAGTCATATTGACGCCCCTAGATGGCTCGGGTACAATCCAACGGCTTTGCACTATCCACCCGGCAGGAGATCATGAACAATCTCTCAACAGATCGCCCTATCGGCGCAACAAGCGCTGCGCTGCAACCGCACATGTTTGCTCTGCTCCTACGGGCCATGCGCCCGCGCCAGTGGGTGAAGAATATCTTTGTCTTCGCTGCCCTGGTCTTTTCTGAGCAGCGGCTATGGCTCTTCTGGCAGAACCCCTGGCCCACTTTGAGGGTGGTTGGAGCCTTCGGAGCCTTCTGCATGGCCGCCAGCGCGATCTACCTTGTTAACGACCTTGTTGACATTGAGAAGGATCGCGCCCACCCGAAGAAGCGCAACCGGCCCTTCGCATCCGGCCAACTCAGCCCAACCGTCGGGATCGTCGCCGCCAGCATCCTGATCATCGCGGTAATCCCCATCGCCGTGATGATTGATCCGCGCATGCACTTTCTCGGCGTACTCGTTACCTATATCGCTGTCCAGGGTTTCCTCTACACCTACTGGCTCAAAAATGTCGTCCTGCTCGACATCCTCGTCCTGGCGACGGGCTTTGTGCTGCGGGCAATCGGTGGCGGGGTGGTGATCCACGTGCTGATTACGCCCTGGCTGCTGCTCTGTATGTTGCTCCTAGCGCTCTTCCTGGGCATTGGCAAGCGCCGCCACGAACTGGTGTTGCTTGAGGGCGGGGCTGGCGAACATCGGCGCATCCTTCAGGAGTACTCGCTACCGATGCTCGACCAGATGATGTCAATCGTCACGGCGAGCATTATCATGACCTACAGCATCACTGCTTTTCTGGCTCCCGTGGCCCCCCAGAAGCCTTACCCAATGCTGATGGCGACGATTCCCTTTGTGATCTACGCGATTTTTCGCTACCTTTATTTGATCTATATTCGTGGCGAGGGTGGCTCTCCCGATGAACTGCTGCTGAAGGATATACCCCTAGCTGGCAGCGTTATACTCTGGGGGATCGCAGTACTCACGGTGTTACTGCTCTTTCCTAAGTAGGCAGCGCCCATGTACACCTTCATCAAGCTCGGCGGCTCTGTGATAACCGATAAGACCGGGCGCGAGGCCGCCGACCTGCCCCTGATCACGCGGCTGGCCACAGAGATCGCCCAGGCCCGCGCCGCCAACCCTCATCTGCGTCTGCTGATCGGCCACGGCAGCGGCTCCTTCGGCCACCATTACGCTGCCACGTATGGCATCCATCGCGGCCTGGCTCCCGACGCCGACTGGATGGGATTTGCTCTCACTGCCGGGGCCGCCCTGCGCCTCAACCGGATTGTGGTGGACGCTCTGCTTGTCGCGGGGGTTCCTGCCGTCGAGATCCAGCCCTCCGCCGCCATGCGCTGCAGCGGTGGTCAGATTGTCGCCTGGGATACCGCATCGGTCGCTGCCGCCCTCGCTCATGGACTCATTCCAGTGATCCACGGCGATGTGGCCTTCGACAGCCAGCAGGGTAGCGCGATCATCTCCACCGAGCAACTCCTGGCTCACCTCGCTCTCGCCACCGATCTGCGCCCGGCACGAATCATCCTCGTCGGCGAAGATGCTATCTATACCGCCGATCCACGAACAGATCCGTATGCCGAGCGCATCCCGTTGATCACATTCGCCAACCTCGATGCGGTACTCCACGCCACAGGTGGCTCGCACGCGGTGGATGTGACCGGCGGAATGCGTAGTAAGCTCGATCTGATGTGGCGACTGGTTTCTGCCATCCCCGGCCTGGAGGTGCGACTGATCGGCCCGCACCCTGGTTTGCTGACCGACGCTCTTGGCACGGGCCAGCGTGACGCTGGGACGATCATTCGCACTGATGCAAATCCTAGCGTGTGATCTGTCACGCAGAGTGAAGTGAGAGTCTTTGCGTCTTTGCGCCTTTGCGTCGAACGTATGATGATGTGACGCAAAGACGCGAAGACGCAAAGAAAACGAAGACAGCGTCACTTTTGCGGTAGGACAAGGTTCGCAGATACTTTACAGTTCAGGCCGGAATGTGGCATCGTGATGCGCTCGACCTGAAACCTGAAACCTCACACCTGAAACCTGAAACCTCACACCTGAAACCTG
>JBAXMH010000065.1:0-20879 GCA_037134395.1 Chloroflexales bacterium | reverse complement strand
GTCGCTCGCAACGTTGAGGAGTATACCCGACCTTTCCTGTCTTGTCAAATCGGGCCTTTTTTTTCGTCAGAGCCACGTCGAAGTTCTTCCGCTCCGCCCTCACCCCCTGCCCCTCTCCCACCAGGGGAGAGGGGAAATTCCGCACCAGAGTGCATTTGGCTTCCCCTCTCCCGTTCTGGGAGAGGGAGCTGGAGGGTGAGGGCAGAGCGGCAATGGATTCCTTAAAATCTACAAGATCGCAAGGATCATCACCTGGACAATGAACGTGCCAATCACGGCGAGGCCAAGGGTAGTCAGCGCCTTGCCCTGGTCGAGGATGTTCATGCTGGACTGAACCGCAATATAGGCAAAGTATGCCTGCGCCAGAAGGATCACTAGCGAGATAAGCATGCCTAGTAGGGCAACCATCGCGCCGAGAAAGGGGATGAAGTGGAAGATCCAGACCACCAAGCCGAGGAGTGCACCGACCACGGTGAGCGGGGCGATGAAGAGCGAGAAGGTGTAGGCCACTTCGTCCCAGGTTCCGGTGCCGTTGGCAACCTGTTTGCCAACGTAGAAGACAAGACCAGTAAAGACGAAGAATCCGATCAGCGCACCAACAACACCCGAAAGCAGCCCACTAATACCGCTCGTGAGCCCGAGTACCCCGCTGATCGCCGCCGCAACCCCGACATACATGGCCGCGTTGCTGATCGTACCGCGCTTCTCGTATCGCTCGAAGGTGACGACGCTTGGGTTGACAATAACATCCTTGCTCTGAGCGATCATCTCAGGGATCGATGTTTGCTGTATCATTGACATGGAAGTCCTCCTTCGCTACCGCCGGACGCACGCCCGACGCTATTCCTGACCTACTATACGTTGCGCTATGGGCAGTTGTTTCATTGTTACCTACCGCTACCGCCGGGGATAGGTGCAAATCTCGGGCAAACCCCTCGGTTTTGTTGAATATAAGTAACCTTGTAGGCACACATCTCTACCAAAAGGTGGTAATATCCCGCTACATGGTCGCCTTGTGCTATGAACTCGCAGCAAATCTTATCTAAACAACCATCTAACGAAGGAAGCATCCATGACAACGCATTCCACTCTGCGCTTACGCCGTCGCTTAATGCCCACTCTGACTGCGCTCGCGATGTTGGTGTTCTTTACGCTGCTCACAAGCGGCTGCGGTTCGAGTACCGTCTCAGGGGTTCCCTTGGTGGAGCCTGCCACCACCCAAGATTCGCCCACCAACACCACCAATGCCCCCCGGATAGCCCTAGTGATGAAGACGCTGACAAACCCCTTCTTTGCCGAGATGGAGCGCGGGGCTCGTCAGGCCGAGGCCGAGTTGAAGATTAGCCTGATCGTCAAGACCGCTGCGCAAGAGACATCAATTGATCAGCAAATTGCGATCATCGAACGGCTGATCATTGATCGTGTCAATGCCATTGTGGTCGCCCCTGGTGACTCCACTAGCCTCGTACCGGTGCTGCGGCGGGCACAGCAGGCCGGGATCACGATTGTCAATATTGACAATCGGCTTGATCCGACGCTTGTCCATCAGCTCGGGCTGGTGAATACACCCTTCATCAGTGTTGATAATGTTGACGGTGCCTACCAGGCCGCCAGATACCTCAGCCAGAAGATTATCACGCCCACTAATGTGCTCGTGCTGGAGGGTATCCCTACCGCACAGAATGCCATTGATCGCACCACAGGTGCTCTGAAGGCATTCGCCGAAAATCCTAAGATCACCGTCGCCGCTGTTGAGACCGCCCATTGGAAGATTGACGAGGCATTTGATGTGACGAAATCGCTCATGAAGGCGCACCCGCAGGTTGGTGCAATCTTCTGTGCTAACGATATGATGGCCCTCGGTACCATCCAGTACCTGACGGAGATTGGCCGCAAGGACGTCCTCGTCGCCGGGTACGACGCCCTTCCCGATGCACGCACAGCTATTAAAGATGGGCGTCTGCTCGTCACTGTTGATCAACAGGCATCGCGTCAGGGTTATCTCGGAGTGAAGTACGCCGTCCAGATGCTTGCTGGCGAGAAGTTGCCAGAAGAGACAATGGTACCGATTGCTCTGGTAACAGCAGACAGCAAACCCTAGTTCGCACCACTGGAGAAGTAACGCTGTCACACTATCACGCTTCGCTGCGCTCAGCATGCATGATAGTGTGTATCGTCGTCGCCGGAATACTTCACTTTACTCAGCATTATAGCGTTACTTTTCATACTTCCTCATTCACATGAAAATATCGATCAACCTAACACAGAAATTCATCGTCTTTCTCCTCGTCGCAAGCATTATCCCCGTGTTGATCGTTGGCGTTTCAGCGTATCAGGTGTCGCGCACTATCGTACAGGACGAGTCGAAGCGCTATGCGGCTGAGCTTGTGCAGCAGCAGCAAGAGTATCTGGCGCTAAACCTTAGTCAGATCGAGAGCCTGATCACCAATATCTCAAGTGTTGAGGCGATTATCCAGGCTCTCACCAACGAACCGGCTTCTAATGATGACTACACACGTCTGGCCACCCAGGCGCGTATCGGCTACACCCTTGACGGCTACTCCAACCTGAGCGGGTTGGTCTCACTGGACATCTTTACTCTGGGTGGCAGCCACTACCACGTTGGCGACACCCTCGATGGATCAAGCATCAGAGACGATGTGCGGGATCGTCTCTTGTTGCGATCTCGCTCCCTAGGGCCAACTGGTATCTGGGCGGGCGTTGAGGATAACGTCAATAAAGCATCGAATACCCGCCAGGTCGTCACTGTCGCCCGCCTGCTCTCGGTGACGGATCGCGGCTCAACGCAGACCCGACCGGTCGCTGCGCTCTTGGTGAACTACGACATTGGATACCTGTACACCCACTTCAAACGTATTGACCTTGGCGAAGGTGCGGTGCTGATTGTGACCGATGCGGATAGCCATATCGTTTATCACCCCGACACGCAGATGATCGGGGCCACCCTGAACAATAGCCTCCAGCGCATGCTGCGAGACACGCACGGCAATTTCACCACCATGATGGATGGCCAGGAGGAGATGCTGATCAGCTACTCTCGCCTAGACAAATGGGACTGGTCGGTTATCACCCTCATCCCCGTGAGTACGCTCACCGCTCGGGCATCAACGATCGGGTTGGTGGTGCTTCTGGCTCTCCTGACAGCCTTCACAATTGTTGGGGTCACCGCCCTGGTTGTCTCCTACACGATTGTGGCCCCTCTGCGCCATCTGACCCAGCGGTTCCAGTTGTACCAATCCGGTACGCCCGGCTGGCAGGTGCCGCTCGTGGTGCGTGGACAGGATGAGATCGCCGAACTCAGCCGCTGGTTCAACCTTTTTAGCGAGAGCCTACTGGCCCGCCAACGAGTTGAAGAGCAACTGCGCCACCAGGCCACCCATGACGGGCTGACAGGACTGCCAAATCGCACCTACTTTAGCGAGCAGCTTGATCTGACTCTGGCGAATATACAGATGGGTAGACCTCCTAATTCCGCTGTCCTCTTCCTCGACCTCGATCGCTTCAAGATTGTGAACGATAGCCTGGGCCATGCGGCGGGCGACTACGTTCTCACCATTACGGCCCAACGCCTGAAGAACGCCGTGCGGGCGGTTGATACTCTGGCCCGCCTGGGAGGTGACGAGTTCGCCATCCTGCTCAAGAATCTCGGCAGCCAAGGCGAGACGATCATGATCGCGGATCGTATCAAGAATGATCTGGGCGTACCCTTCGATGTCATGGGAGTAGAGGTGACACTGCGGGCCAGCATCGGTATCGCGATGATCAGCGGCTCCTATATACATGCCGAGGATCTGCTGCGCGAGGCCGATACCGCGATGTACCGAGCCAAGGCTGAGGGCGGCACCCGCTATGTGATCTTCGACGATGCGATGCACCAGCAGAGCGTTGAGCTTCTGCGCCTCGAATCTGATCTACGACACGCTGTTAAGCGCCAAGAGCTACTGGCCTACTATCAGCCCATCGTCAATCTGGCTAGTGGCGAGATCAGCGGGTTTGAGGCACTTGTTCGCTGGCAAAACTCGGAGCGAGGTCTTGTTGCCCCAGGCGTCTTCATCCCTATGGCTGAAGAGACCGACCTGATTCAGCAGATTGATATGTGGATGTTGCACACCGCATGTCTTGATGTACGCAACTGGCGTCAGTCCGGGTACCCCGATATAACGGTCTCGGTTAATCTATCGGCGCGCAACTTCCAGAACAGTCGGCTGGTTGAGGAGATCAGTGAGATTCTGAGAGAGACAGGAGTGCCGCCACAGGCGATACATCTGGAACTCACCGAGAGCGCGATCATGGCTGATCTGGAGCGCACCGTGAGCATCCTTGAGGAACTGAGCGACATGGGCATACATATCGCTATTGACGACTTCGGCACCAACTACTCGTCACTCTCCTACTTGAAGCGCCTGCCCGCCGACAGCGTCAAAATTGACCGCTCGTTTGTGAGCGATGTGACCGACAACGAGGACGCAGCCGCGATTGCCAATGCAATCATTGCCATTGGCCATATCCTTGGCCTGACCGTGGTTGCCGAGGGTATCGAGAATAGCGACCAGCAGGCATTTTTCACGAGACAGGCGTGCGAGGAGGCCCAGGGCAATCTGTTTAGCCGACCCATACGGGTAGAGCATGTCGCGGCATTGCTGGGGACCCAATGGGCAGGCGGGCTGGATGCTCGTATCTATGAGCATTAGGTTTATCACCCATTTCTTACACCCATGTGGGAAATTTATCCCACATTATCCCACACTATCCCACATGAATCCCGCATCTGGTTGGGATATTCCCGTGATTGAGTGTCGCCAATTTGTTCGGGTGCGAAGCCAGAAAGTGTCAAGTGTTTACCGAACGCTCGTTCTGCTCTACGGGGTTAGGGGGACGTGAATGTGCTATACTTGAGCATGAATTCCCCAAGAGACGAGGCACGGAGCCTGCC
This sequence comes from Chloroflexales bacterium, assembly GCA_037134395.1. Taxonomy (GTDB): domain Bacteria; phylum Chloroflexota; class Chloroflexia; order Chloroflexales; family Chloroflexaceae; genus Oscillochloris. Next base: position 15,925 of record JBAXMH010000065.1, on the reverse strand, counting down.
CCATGAGTGATCGGATCATCTACCTGGATCATGCGGCGACGACCCCGCTCGACCAGCGGGTGCTGGCGGCGATGCTGCCATACCTGAGCGAGCAGCCAGGGAACCCCTCAAGCATCCACCAGCTCGGGCGAGCAGCTCTCCACGCCCTCGATGACGCCCGCGAGACGGTGGCGCTGGTACTGGGATGTACGCGCAAGGAGATTATCTTTACCGGCGGCGGCAGCGAGAGCGACAACCTTGCGATTAAGGGGGTGGCGCTGGCTCAGCGACAGCGCGGCAAGGGCAGCCATATCATCACCAGCGCGATTGAACACCACGCGGTGCTGAATGCGGTTGAGTACCTGGAGCAGATCGGCTTTACCGTAACGCTGCTGCCGGTAGACAGATCTGGCCTTGTGCGCCCGGACGATCTGCGGGCAGCCATCCGCCCAGATACGGCCTTGGTCTCGGTGATGTACGCGAACAACGAGGTAGGCACCGTGCAGCCAATCGCCGCGCTGGGGGCGATCTGTCGTGAGTGCGGGGTGCCATTCCACACCGACGCTGTGCAGGCGGCAGGGATGCTACCGCTCAATGTGAATGTCCTCAATGTGGATCTGATGACCGTGACGGCGCATAAGTTCTACGGGCCGAAGGGGGTTGGCTTGCTCTACGCCCGCCACGGCACACCCCTGCTGCCGCAGATCAACGGTGGTGGTCAGGAGCGCCGCCGCCGCGCCGGCACCGAGAACGTCCCAGGTATCGTGGGTCTGGCCACAGCGCTCACGCTGGCGGAGGAGCGTCGCCCGGACTACGTCGCCCGCCTGCGCAGCCTGCGCGACCGGCTGATTGACGGGGTGCTAGAGAGCGTCCCGCAGAGTTGGCTCAACGGAGATCGCGAACACCGCCTGGCAAATAACGCCAACTTGGGATTCGCCTGCGCCGAGAGCGAGAGCGTGCTACTGCTGCTTGACCAGCACGGTATCTGCGCCAGCAGCGGCAGTGCATGCAGCAGCGGTGCGCTGGAACCCTCGCATGTGCTTACCGCGATGGGGCTGAGCGTTGATAACGCCACCTGCTCGGTACGTTTCTCGCTGGGCCAGGGCAGCCGCACCGAAGATATTGATACAGTAATCGCTACCCTCCCCCCAATGATCCGCCGTCTACGCGAGATCGCCCCCTGCCTGCCTGTATCAGTGTGGCAGGGCTCGTCTCATCCCTGACGCATCTCTCCAGCCGCCCGTCGCCCTAGCTCAACGGCAAAATTGGTGCCGCGATCCCAGGGGTAGACCTGACTCATGCTCGCCCAGTAGAGTCCGCGTAGCGGCGTGGTGATCGGTGGGATATTCTGACTATGGCCCACGGGCACAATCGGCTGGGCGTATGGCTCGCGGTGCAGCCAGTGGGCGCGCACCCAGCTTCGCTGAAACTGCGGGTTCACCCGCTTCAGGAAGGGCAGGAATCGCTCAAGCAACTCGTCTTCGCTCAGGCGGAAGAACTCGTGTTCAGGCTCCAGGTAGTCGCCGCAGTAGACCAGATGATCGCCGCCGTAGTGTTCGGAGCTAATAAAGTTGGTGTGTTCCACCAAGGCCAGGAAGGGGAATTCGCTCTTGGGCGGCATCAGCCAGTAGACCTGATCGAGCAGCTTCTGGCGCAGGGCCAGGGTGAGCACCACCGCACCCATCGAGCGCAGCTTGGTGAGGTGGCCGGTGTAGCTGCTCGGCAACTGTGGGGCCAGCTTCGCCAGCAGTTGCGGCGCACCCGTGACCAACAGGCGGTCGAAGGTTTCCCCCGACACACCCGGCGTGATCAGTTCCCAGCGTCCATCCTCCAGTTGGCGGGCGGCGTTTGCCGGACTACTCAGGCGTACCTGCGCTCCCTTGGCCTCCACCGCTCGCTGGAGCGCATCAACAAAACCCTGGAACCCGCCCTGGTAGTAGCCCAGCTTAAAGCTGCGCGCCTTAAAGCGCGACCAGAGCCAGGCCATGTTTACCTCATCGGCGTGTGGGCCGAATTTACCCTCCAGCAGCGGGCGGATCAGCGTTCTGTAGGCCGGTTCACCCATCCAGCGTTGCGTCCAGCGGGCGGCGGTGGCACGTTCCAGCCCACGCCAGTTATTCGTCGCATACTTCAGGTAGGCGATTGACACCCCGAAGCGCACCCGGTCAACGAAGGGGATGCCGGGGAAACGCAGCACCGGCAGCACCCCGTCCAAGGCGTACGGCTGATTCTGCCACCACTGCGCCGTCACCGCGCTGCGGAAGAAGAGCTGCGGGCGAAAACCGATCTCCTCGGTTAGCTTGATGATTGCGGCGTCGGTCTGGAAAATATGGTGGTAGAAGCGTTCCAGCGGCCAGTCCCAGCTCGGGTCGCGGAACCCCGCCGCCAGCCCGCCCGCCACCTGGTCGGACTCAAAGATCGTGACATCATGGCCGTCGCGGGCAAGGTCGTAGGCCGCTGAAAGGCCGGCGATACCGGCACCAACAATCGCTATCTTCAATGCAGCACTCCACGGGCACTATCGCCAATCCCGGCATCAACGTCATCGGTGGCGTTCGGCTCGCCCTGGTGTTCCTTGATCTGCGCGGCCCGCTCCATATCGCGCCAGCCGACGCTCTCGTGCAGCATAAAGATCGCGCCGAGCAGCGTGATTGGTAGCCAGAGCGCCACATGCAGCACCAGGGTGTAGCCCGTGGCAATGGCCTGTACGACGCCGAATTGGGTCAGTACTGCGATCCCTGGCGCATCGAAAGTGCCGACATAGCCAGGGCTTGACGGGATGGTAGTGAACAGATTTACCACCGCCGTCATCAGCATCAGCACCGGGAACGAGACTGTGAAGGGGAAGGCGTGCATCACAAACCAATACTTGAGCGTCTCGCCAAGCCAGATCAAGGTTGACGTAAGGAAGATCACTGCCAGTTCACGCGGGCTACGGAGGGACTGGAGCCCGATGATAAATTTATCGAAGAGGCCGTGGACACGTGGACGGACAGCAGCGGGCAGAAACCTATCAACAGCCAGCGTGTAGAGTCGGCTCATCTGCACGGGTCGGGCTGCCAGGAGCATAAATACCATCAAGGCCACGCCAAACAGGGCGCTAAAGCCGATCACCAACCAGCGGTAGGTCGGCGGTAGCGGGGCGAAGGGCAAGGTGGCGAAGACGAAGAGCAACATCACCAGGCCATCAAAGAGCCGCTCAAGCACCACCGTAGCCAGAGAGGCGCTCATCGGCACGCCCTCCTTGCGCCGCAGCACGTAGCTACGCAGCACCTCACCGGCCCGCGCCGGGTAGACGTTGTTGCCCATGTAACCAATCACCACAATCGGAAAGAGCCGATGAGTGGGGATGGCTTTTATATGTCCAAGCATCGAGTGCCAGCGCCACGTGCGAACCCAGACCACCGCCCCGTAAACGCCGATCCCCGGCACGAGCCACCAATAGTTTGCGCTACGGATGGTCTGCCAAAAATTCCCGAGATCCAGACCTTGGAGCGCAAAGCTCAGGAAAAAAATACTGATCAGGAGTCCAACCCACAGTTTCCAACTACGCAACCCCGCACCCTTCTGCTAACTAATAGCGACGCCGCATCATACCGCTGAGCAATAGCCCTTGTCAAAGGTAAGGACATTTCGTGCAGGGCTGATGCACCTCAGCGTGTATAATAGTGGCTCCGAATAAACAGTTCCGTATTCTCGCACTGAATCATCATTGGGGTGGGGAATTTTTATGGCTGAACCAACAGGCTTGTGGGGACGGATGCTTGCTGCCGTAAACCGCGTCTATGAGCGGCGTATTCGGGCCGCAAGCCTCATAACCGAGTACGGGGCGGCGCATGGCGCGCACCATAGCCACGAGGAGGAGGATGGCGATGCTGCCGAAATCGTCAACCTGCCTCGCGGCTCACGGCTAGGATCTGCGTTTCACTCCGCAGACCACGCGCATGGGCATAAGGAGCCGCCTGCGCATTGATGTGGGCCTAACATTGCGTATCCCTAAGAGGGCTTGCACACCTTGTGCAGCCCTCTTGTCATTTATCGCCCTTCGTGGTATCATTACATATAAGTAATCTTGTTGCGCGTGTAACAAGCGTACCGTCTCCCCGTTCCGTATCGGTATCAGTCACTAACATACGATAGAGCTTCCCATGGACATCAAGCTTGAGACGACAAAGGCAACAAAGCCTGACGTCACGTACGTCCGTGTGGGTATGGCGCACCCTGAGCGCGCAATCCTCATTTACTGGGCTATCTCGTTCGCCCTTGGTATGCTGACCCTCCGCAATTTGCTTGGATCGTGGAATGTGACGGCTACCTTTGCACATCCGAGTTTTGTTCTCTACCTTGTGCTGACCTTCGCATTCAGCCAAGCACTCTATGTGCTGGTCGCACGGCACGATGATCGTCCCGTCCTGCCTATGCCGATGGTAATCTTTTCCCTTGGCAATGGCTTTTTTGAGACGCTGGCTTTCGTCTTCGTATACTGGCTTGGGGCCACCATCGGCTCCGCACTGGTGGCACTCTTCGCGTCAACTGCGATTGCTAGTGCGGCGGGCTTTGTCCTCGGCCTGATCTTTTTTGCGATCTATGGTGGTTTGATCCACGGCCTCTTCTGGCTGCGCCTGCTGCCGCCGCACTTCGATGACTCTCCGCGATCAAAGTCAATCCGTAAGTTTCGTCCTATGGCCGAGGTTGCACTTGTGCTTGGCTGGTGTCTCTGCCTCTGGCTCTACCAGGATATCTGGACGGTAGTGCTGTTCCATACGCTCGTTGATGTTGGCTTGATGCTGCGGGTACGCCCGATAATCTTTCATCGGTAGCCTCTATTTCATTTGCACAAGCGTAAGTCTTATTGATTGAAAAAATAGCTGTTAGCGTACAGTCCAGGGCAACAGTGAGCCAATCACTACTGCCTTGGACTGTTGTTGTGGCCGGAAACTCTTGACACATACTGCCGTGTATGATAACATTCCCTCTACATCTCTTCTTGTGTGAAATAAGAACATACGTATCACTTCGGCCATGGCACATGGTGGGAGAGCTTTGCTTTAGCTGTATTCAAAGCGTAATCTCCTGCCATAGGTCGTACAACATCTGCCTGTGGTAGAGTAGAATCGTGCGGGTGCCTGTCATTGTACAGGTCGGGCGGTGGTAAAACCACAGATCGCGCTGAGGATACGCGAAGAAAATCGAGCGATTGTGCGAAGTGTTCGAATGGCTCAACGGATATGGAGACGGCCTACCTTCCGAAACGGATGCCGCTACGCTACGTTTCTGGTGGTTGCAGGTCTTCTGGCGATCATGCTGAGCGGTTGTATGGAGGCACTTCAAAATGGCCAGGTGACGAGGAGTCTTCCTCCCCCTGCCATTCCCGCGCCAACCGTGATGGCTGCAGCCGTTGTGGGGGTGCCGATCCCAACAGAGATGACCGCTGCTGTGCCGACGCCAACACCACGGGAGACATCAACGCCGGTTAATGTACAGCCGAGTTCAGTCCCTGAAGCAACGTTTGTTCTGTCAACCCCGCTACCCCTGTCCAGCGAGCAACGCTGGCGTACGCAGCAGATCAGCCGAACTATTTTTGATCATAATCGCTCTTATACGACCGCGAGCAGTGAGCTTTGGTGGTACGATCCCGTCAATCAGCAGCATGTCATTTTGGGCACATTTACCGGTGACTTTCTTGCCCAAGCACAGTTTACGCTGCGTGGACAGGGTGTTGAGGCGCTGGAGGTGCCGTATAACGTGAATGTTAGCTATGGGCTCACTGCCTTGTCACCTGCACTTGTGGCCCGAGTTCGTGCCGCCGGAGGTAAAGACTGGATTGAAACATATGTTTTCATTACCCCGAATGTTGCCCCCCGGTAGCGGCAAAGGTTTTTGTTGAGGACGTGCCAATTCCACGACGTTTCTTCATTACTCAGTGTAGTGATGGGTATAGACGCGGCGGGTGTGATGTCCGCACTATGTTTGATTCCTCCGTATTCTCTCCTCAGCCCCGTCTTCGCACTAGGGAAAGCTTTGTTGACCGGCTTTGCCTCAGAACCGGTCAGTTTTGTTGTATGCACGAAAATGCGCGTAAGGATAGAGTCCTTATGCGCCGTACCGCTATCAGCCACTATATAATGGGTGGAGTGCAAAGGGTGCTGGTAGTTGGCAGAAGGGATGATTGTGAGCAGCAGATACCTTGATATGGTACGCGGGCAGCGACGCCGGGGCGGTGGAGGCTGGCAGTTTACGGCAAAGTCGTTACTGGCAGTACTCGCATGTATTGCCATGATTGGTTCTGCCGTATACTGGTGGGGCGTACAAAGTCAGTTGACGACAAATTGGGTTGTTGCAGGGGCGTTTACGGCTATCCTCGTGCTGGCTCCACCAAGCCTGACCTCATTTCTCATCCCCTGGTCACCTGGCGGTATGCTACTTCAGAAAATTAATGCCCGCACATGGGGCTATGGCGTGATTATTGTCGCATCACTCTATTTGCTCTATTATTCCTTTGAGATCCAGTATAGCTGGTGGGCGTCGCAGCCCACGGTCGCGAGTACCGGCCTTATTCTTCAGCAGGTGATTATTGGGATCATTGGGTTTATTATTATCCCCGCCCTGCTCTGGACACCCGTTACCAGTGAGGAACTTGTCGAACAGGTGCGTCAGGCTCATCTGGTGCGGCGCTATGAATTGCAAACACAGGCCGATATTGCGATCCTCCGTGCCACGTTGCTACGTGCTCAAGAAAAAGCATTGATTGGCTTTGCAAACTTGACGGTTCAAGAAAAAGAAGAACTCGCCTCGGTCATGCGCGGCCTTGTGAAGGGCATTGATGGTACCCTACGCGATATTGGCGAGAGTGTAAAAACAGTGAGCGGCGCGGCAGTACCCTTCAGTAGCCTTGACGATAACGATGATATTCGTGGTTACCTCGATTATATTCACGAGAGCCTGACGGATAACGCCCTGCTGCCCCGGCGCGCAGGACAGACGGAGCGCCTCGCGACGCAGCCGCAGGAAGAATATTATGATGAGTCTGGCTACGACGACCGACGCCCCCGCGTGTATGATGGTCGTCGCTAGGACGACGACGGGGTTGTGCCACAGAAGAACACGGAAGGACACAGAAATACTTTTTCTGTGAGCTTCTGTGTTTTTCTGTGGCTGTGAGGATGCCGATGCGCGGCTATCGCTTCAGCACTGATCATCGCCTGCCTGAGCGGGATATGCTTGATCTTGCAGATGCCCTCGCCCTTCAGCTCCACGATTCCCTTGGGGCGCGGGTCTATCTGCTGCCCCGCACTGATGTGGCCGAGCTGATCTGTGATTATGTGGACGACCTCAACCCCGAAGATCAGCACGATATGTCGTGGATGATCTGGCACCTCTTTCAGGACGCCCGTGAGATGGATTCTCCTGATTAGCTCATGACCCCCAGAGGATCGCCGCCAGTGACAAGTGCTCAGCGGATTGGGATCTACGGGGGTACCTTTGACCCCATCCATATTGGACATCTGGCAATTGCGGAGGATGCTCGTCACGCCCTCGGCCTTGATTATGTGATCTTTGTACCGGCGTCACGCCAGCCCCTCAAAGCTCACCTCCAGGGCGCCTCACCTACGCAGCGCCTCGCAATGGTGCATCTGGCCTGTGCCACAAACCCGCACTTTAGTGTGTCTGATGTAGATCTGCGCCGCCCGCCGCCTTCATACACCGTAGACACCCTCGCCGCTCTGCGCGCTGAGATGGGTTCCGCCACTGATCTTGTGTTTATTCTTGGCAGCGATGCCGCCCGCGATCTGCCGAACTGGCACCGAGCCACCGAGATCATTGACCTTGTACGCCTCGCCATTGTTGGGCGTCCTGGCTACCATTTAAACCTTGCGCAGCTTGAGGCGGATCTCCCGGGTATTGCTCAACGCTCTACCCTGATCGTCGGCCCACGCCTGGAGGTTTCGAGCAGCGAACTGCGCGCCCGTCTGGTCTCCGACCGTCCGGCACGCTACCAGATCCCCGACCCGGTGCTTGCGTATATCGTTGAGCACGGGCTTTATAGAGAGTATGAGAATGGAAACCCCTGAGCTTGTGCTTACCCAAACCTGCGCCGCCTGGGGCATCACGCTGAGTGCCAGACAGCTCGCGCAGTTCGCCGCCTACGCAGAGGAGCTAAGGATCTGGAATGAGCGCGTCAATCTCACGGCGATCACAGCGCCGGCGGAAATTTACCGTCGCCACTTCCTTGATTCCCTGAGCCTTGCCCTCTTCTGGGGCGACTCTCCCTCAAGCCTCGTTGATATTGGCAGCGGGGCGGGCTTTCCGGGTCTGCCACTGGCTATCCTCCAGCCGGGCCTGCGCCTGACTCTGGTGGAGTCGGTGGGCAAGAAGGCCGAATTTCTGCGACATATGGCCGATCTGCTGGAGCTTGTGGGGGTGCGGGTACTTACGGCGCGGGCCGAGGATTTGGGCCGCGACCGGGGCGAGCGCCATTCCCACAGCCTGGTAACGGCGCGGGCGGTAGCGGAGTTGCGGGTACTGGTGGAATATGGCCTGCCGCTGCTCAAAGTTGGCGGGCGTATGCTGGCTCCGAAGGGGGCCGCCGCCTACGATGAGGCGACGGCAGCCGGGCGTGCGATCAAAGTTCTCGGGGGTACCATGGTTGCGGTGGAGCCGGTTGAGTTGCCCGGCCTGGATTTTCACGCGGTGGTGATCATTGATAAGCTGCACCCGACCGACCCGCACTATCCGCGTGCGCCCGGCGTGCCTAGCCGAAACCCGCTGTAGAAACAGATTCCGTATGCAAAAAAATCGCCAGCGTTGCCGGCGATTTTTTTGCATACGGAATCTGTTTACTGGGATGGCCCCTGTTGTAGGGGTGGCTCGCGAACCACCCCTACAACGGAATATTCCCGTGCTTGCGCGGGGGCATGCTCTGGCGCTTGGTGCGGGCCAGTCGCAGAGCTTTGATCAGAGCCGGGCGCGTCTCCTTTGGCTCGATCACCGAGTCAATATAGCCACGCTCTGCCGCAACGTAGGGGTTTGCGAATCGCCCCTGGTAATCCTCAACCAGTTCGGCCATGCGCTCCACGGGATCCGTCGCCTCGGCCAACTCCTTACGGAAGATAATCCGCACCGCCGCATCAACCCCCATCACCGCGATCTCTGCCGTGGGCCAGGCAAAGTTGAAGTCGGCGCGGATGTGCTTAGAGGCCATCACATCGTAGGCTCCGCCGTATGCCTTGCGGGTGATCAGCGTGAGCTTGGGCACGGTGGCCTCACAGTAGGCGTAGAGCAACTTGGCTCCGTGGCGGATGATTCCGCCGTACTCCTGCTGCGTCCCCGGCATAAAGCCCGGCACGTCCACAAACGTCACCAGTGGGATGTTGAAGGCGTCGCAGAAGCGCACAAAGCGGGCGGCCTTGTTCGAGCTGTCAATATCCAGCGTGCCGGCCATATGTGTCGGCTGATTGGCTACCAGGCCCACGACGTTGCCGTCCAGACGGGCGAATCCGATCACAATATTGCGCGCCCAGAAGGGTTGCACCTCGAAGAAAAAGCCGTCGTCCATCACCGTCTCAATCACCGTGACCATATCGTACGCCTTGCGCGGGCTGTCGGGGATGAGCGTCTGGAGCGACTCGTCCATGCGGTTAGGGTCGTCGCTGGGCGTCACATAGGGCGGGTCGTCCATGTTGTTCGCGGGCAAGAATGAGAGCAGAGTGCGCAGTTGCTCAAAGCAGTGCGGCTCGTCGTCGGCGGCGAAGTGGGCCACGCCGCTGCGCGAGTTGTGGCTCATTGCTCCGCCCAGTTCTTCAAATCCCACCTCCTCGCCCGTGACCGTTCGGATCACATCGGGGCCGGTGATAAACATTTGGCTGCTGCCCTTCACCATCATGATGAAGTCGGTCATGGCGGGCGAGTAGACCGCCCCACCGGCGCACGGCCCGGCGATCACCGAGAGCTGTGGGATCACGCCGCTGCTCAGCACGTTGCGGTAGAAGATCTCGGCGTAGCCACCTAGGCTCACCACGCCCTCTTGGATGCGTGCGCCGCCGCTGTCGTTAATGCCGATGCAGGGCACGCCCATCCGCACCGCAAGATCCATCACCTTACAGATCTTCTCGGCGAAAACCTCGCCGAGCGACCCGCCGAAGACCGTAAAATCCTGTGCGAAGAGACAGATCGGGCGACCCTCAACAGTGCCGTGCCCGGTGATCACACCATCGCCCAGTGGTTTGCGTTTTTCCATGCCGAAAGCCGTCGTGCGGTGAACAGCGAAGGCGTCCAGTTCGACAAACGAGCCGGGGTCAACCAACAGGTCAATCCGCTCGCGTGCGGTGAGCTTACCGCGTTCGTGCTGCCGAGCCTCGGCTGCCGTATCGTTATGCAGGGCGTGTGCGCGGCGTCGGCGCAGTTCCTCAATCTTCTCAGCGGTGGTATGTGACATGGTAAAAATCCTTATAAGCGAGAGCTTCGTCGCCCCTGGGTGATCACGCGCCATGCAAAGAGAGGGACGGCATTCACAATGCGCCGCCAGCGGCTCGGCTGACGGGCCAGCCGATAGACCCACTCAAGGCCGAGGCGACGGACAAGGGCGGGGGCGCGAGGCACCCGCCCAGAGAGGTAGTCGAAGGTACCGCCAACCCCCATGGCCAGCGGTACCTGAAGAAATGGCTGGTTACGAGCGATCCAAAGATCCTGCTGTGGGTGTCCGTAGGCCACCAGCAGGATTTGTGGCCGGGCTGCCACGATTATCTGGCGCAGGAATGGCTCGTGGCGCAGATGCGGCGATCCGGCGAAAACACCGGCGATGAGCAGCCCTGGGTAGCGGGCCTGAAGCATTTTGGCGGTCTCTTCGGCTACCCCGGGGGCTGCGCCCAGCAAGAACATGCGGTAGCCCTGCGCGGTGGCCAGTTCAGCCAGACGCAGCGTCAACTCCACACCCGTCACCCGACCACGCAGTGGTGTGCCGAGGTAGCGGGCCGCCAGCAGCAGACCAAACCCATCGGCGGTGGCAATGTCGGCGTGGGCCAGCATGCTACAGAACGCCGGGTTGACCTGAGCCTCCATCACAAACTCAGGATTGACCGTCACAACGTGATGCGGGCTACCTGCAACGATCAGCGCATCAATCTGCGCAAGAGTCTCGCCTTCGGTCAGGTTGTCTACGGCAACCCCGAGAATGGCAATACGCTGCTGGGCCATAGGTGGAAGGTTCAGGGCTGAAGGCAGAAGGCTCCACGGCCTCCATTATGCGCAATGAAGATACAATCTGCTCGGTATGGATGGCATTATAGCGCAGAACAGCGCCTGCACAGCAACATTGTGATAATATGTCACGTACTCTGTGCCACCGTCTATTTAACCTGCAATCTGCAATCTACAATCTGCAATCTGCAATTTAGGAGTTACTATGTACCGCTCGCACACCTGTGGCGAGCTGCGCCAAGAGCATGTTGGCCACGAGGTAACGCTGGCGGGATGGGTTCATCGCCGCCGCGACCATGGCCCACTCATCTTTGTTGACCTGCGTGACCGCTATGGGATCACCCAGGTTGTCTTCGACTCGGCCAGCCCTAAGGTTCACGCCGTGGCCGAGGAGTCACGCTCCGAGTATGTGATCCAAGTGCGTGGGCTGGTGCGCAGCCGCCCGCCTGAGGCGCATAACCCCGATCTCGCCACCGGCGATATCGAGGTCACGGCTCTGTCCGCCAGCGTCCTCAACCCGGCTCGCACTACGCCGCTCTACATTGCCAAAGAGGGCGGCGAGGATGAGTCGCTGCGCCTGAAGTACCGCTACCTCGACCTGCGGCGCGAGCGGATGCAGCGCAATATCATCCTGCGCCATCGGGTGGTTAAGTTTATGCGCGACTTCCTCGATATCCAGAGCTTTCTGGAGATCGAAACGCCTATCCTGATCAAGTCTACCCCCGAGGGTGCCCGCGATTATCTGGTGCCCTCGCGTGTCCATCCCGGCCAATTCTACGCCCTGCCGCAGAGCCCCCAGCAACTCAAGCAACTGCTGATGGTGGCGGGATTTGATCGGTATTTTCAGATTGCCCGCTGTTTCCGCGACGAGGATCTACGTGCCGACCGCCAGCCCGAGTTTACCCAACTCGATGTGGAGATGAGCTTTGTTGATCAGAATGACGTGATCCACCTGATCGAGCAACTCTTTATCGAGCTCTGTGCGATTGTGGTTCCCCACAAGCGCGTGATCACGCCCTTCCGCCGCCTCTCCTACACCGAGGCGATGGATCGCTACGGCAGCGATAAGCCCGATCTCCGCTACGACCTAGAGCTGGTGAATCTGAGCGATCTACTGACATCCACTCCCTTTAACGTCTTCAAGGGCGCACTGGAGAGCGGCGGTCAGGTGAAGGGTCTGCGTGCCCCTGGCTGCGCTGGCTACTCGCGCAAGCAGATTGACGAACTGACCGACATCGCCCGTGGCGGCGGGGCAAAGGGGCTGGCCTGGGCCGTCATCCCCGCCGACGGGGGCGAGGTGCGCTCTTCGTTCGCCAAGTTCCTCGGCGAGGGCGAGCTTCAGGCGATCATGACACGCCTCGACGGTCAGCCCGGCGACCTCCTGCTGATCGTCGCCGACCGACCCGGACTCGTCGCCACCACCCTCGACAAGCTACGCCGCGAGATCGCCGAGCGCCTCAAACTGGCCGATCCGAACGTGCTCAACTTCAGTTGGATGGTTGACTTCCCGCTGTTTGAGTGGAACCCCGACGAGAATCGGTGGGACGCCGTCCATCACCCGTTTACTGCGCCACAGGATGACGACCTGCCCCTGATGTTCAGCGACCCCGGCAAGGTGCGGGCCAAAGCATACGACATCGTGCTGAACGGCTACGAGGTTGGCGGCGGTAGCATCAGAATCCACCGCCGCGATGTGCAGCAGCAACTCTTCAACCTGCTGGGCATCAGTCAGGAAACAGCACTCTCGCAGTTCGGCCACATGCTTGAGGCATTTGAGTATGGTGCGCCTCCGCACGGCGGCATCGCCCTCGGCATTGACCGAATCATCATGCTACTGGCTGATGAAAGCACCATCCGCGAGATCATGGCCTTCCCCAAGACTCAGCAGGCCACCGATCTGATGACCAACGCGCCCTCGGACGTGGACGAGCGGCAACTCCGGGATCTGCACATTCGTCTGGCGAAGTAGGCACCTACCGTACATCTGTGAACGATGCCCGACACGCTCTACAAAACAGCGGGTCGGGCATCGTTGTCTCGTCATAGTGAGAAAGATGAGAGATTCGGGCACGCACAACCGCTCCTGTCGCGATATACTAACCTATGCCGTTATCCGTATGTCTGTATTGTGTCTTAGCCCAACGAACTGGAGGCTCCGCTCCGATGTCAAAGCGCATCCTGATCGTTGATGATGACCCGGACATTCGCCGTATTGTCGCAATGACGTTAAGCGATGACTCTCCGTATGAGGTAAACACTGTCTCATCAGCCGAGGCTGCGCTGCTGCACGTCTCACGCCAACCGGTAGATCTGCTCTTTACCGATATTCGGATGCCGGGGATGAACGGGCTCGACCTGGTGCGTCGGGTGCATGAGCTTGATCCCAACACGGCGGTCATTGTCTTCACGGTTAGCCCTGGGGATATTTCCCCAGACCGCGCTGCGGAGCTGAAAATTGACTTCATGCTAGAGAAACCGGTGGAGCCTGATCGCCTGCGTATGACCGTTGATACGCTGCTTAATCCAACCAAGCAGATACCGCGCCCCTCGCAATTGGCCCGCCACCATGCAGCGGCACCGGCTCCACATATCACGCCAGAGGCGAACTCTATGTCGCCTGCGGCGCCGCATGTGGGCACCGGGCCGCTTGGACAGCGCGTCTCCGCCCTGCGAGCCAAGCGACAGACGGGTATCCTCAACGATCCGCAGGTTGCGGTGCGGCTCACCCCTAGCCAGTCAGATCGCACAGGTCGCAGCTACTCGGATACACAGATCGAGCAGATGCGTCTGGCGCTCAAGGATCTGGCGATGGAGCCAGATGTCTACTGCGCGGTACTCGCCGATATGAGCGGAATGGTGCTGAACCACTGGAGTCGCCAGCGCGATATTAACGTCACGGTGGTGGCCGCCCTGGCTGTGGGGAATACGTTGGCGATGGCCGAGATTAGCCGCAACCTGGGCCAGCGCCAGCCCGGCCACCTCGTCATCCACGAGGGCCAGGATCAGAGCATCATTATGTCCACCGTCAACGATCTGCTCCTGCTGATCGCGATTGGCCCGAATGCCTCGCTGGGCTGGGCGCGAATTACCATCATGCGGGCCTGTGAGGATGTTCAGCGCATTGCGCACGGTGGGTGATGTGTGCAGTTTGACACCCCTCACCGACTTTGTTATAATGGTCGCGGTTCAGGGCGGTCAAGCCGCTCTGTTTTCTTGTTGCCAAAAACGATCTGAAGTAGCAGCACTGGCGTGACGGTTGGCGCGGTCTCACCGTTTTCTGTTGCACCGCTGCCCTAAGGAGCATGGACGTGTACGCGATTATTCGTGACCGCGGTATGCAGTACCGCGTGGAGAAGGGCCAGGTTGTTAACATCGACCTGCTCGACGTCGAGCCAGGAAGCCAGATCGAGCTCAGTGAAGTGCTGCTGATCGGCAATGGCGATGTCGTACAGGTTGGTGCTCCGCTGGTGAGCGGGGCAGTGGTGAAGGCCGAGGTGCTTGGCGTGAAAAAGGGCGAGAAGATTATTGTCTTCCGTTACCGCAACAAGAAGCGCTATCGCCGCCGGACTGGCCACCGCCAGCGTTACACCGAGATCAAGATTAGCGATATTGTGGCCTAGCTGTCGCTGCTGGCGCGTTATACCAATCGGGAGAAGCAATCATGGCACATAAAAAAGGAATGGGTAGTTCGCGCAACGGTCGCGACAGCAAGCCAAAAATGCGCGGGGTAAAGCGCTACGGCGGGCAGTTGGTCGAACCGGGCAACATTATTGTTCGCCAGTGCGGCACCAAGATCAAGCCCGGCAAGAATGTCGGCCTCGGTCGTGATTATACGATTTACGCGATGATCGAGGGCCACGTCGAGTTTAAGTTTATCTCGCGTGACCAGAAGATGGTCAGTGTGATCCCGGTGGCTCCCCCGGTTGCCGCCGCCGACTAACTGGCCACCCACCACAACGCTAACGGGCAGGTACCCCGGCTACGTCCGGCCCCTCCCAGAATATGGAGCACCACGGTGAAAAAGGGAATCCACCCCAAATACCATACCGAAGGCATTGTCTGCACGACCTGCGGCACGAACTGGAAGATTGGCTCGACGCGACCAAATATGCGCGTTGAGATCTGCGCCAACTGTCACCCGTTCTACACGGGCGAGCAGCGTATCGTAGACACCGCCGGCCAGGTTGACCGCTTCATGAAGCGGCTCAGCGCGGCCCAGGATCGTCAGGCCAGCATCGAGAAGCAGCGCAGCGCCCGCAGCGCACCCGCCCCGAAGAAGAGCCTGCTCAAGGAACTCTACGGCGACGAGGCGTAATCAGGGGAAGACTCACAAAGCGGCGGGCCACTGAGATGGCCCGCCGCTTTGTGCTTTTTTCTTGATGGCTACGATCCACGTCCCTGTGGTTAGAAGATGAAGTGGGCGACGACCATGCCGACGAAGAGCAGCCCGCCCCAGAAGGCGATCATCAGCAGGTCGCGCCGAACATAGGCGTAGTCGCGTGTATAATCCGGCGGCTCGATCACCCTCGCTGGTGAGCGACGCTGTTGCGTCCGCACCGACGGGCGGCGGCGCTGGCTGCGGGTTGTGGTGGGCATCACTAATTCCCCTGATCCGATACAGCACACGGCCACACATGGCCGAAAAACAGCATACTCATCACATTATACCATGCCCCTCTCTTCAGATAACCATGCGATTCGCGCACAACCAGGGCTGTTGCAAAGTCCTCAGATTGCTGCCCGCTCCCCC
>JBAXMH010000064.1:0-21227 GCA_037134395.1 Chloroflexales bacterium | reverse complement strand
TGCTTTGTCACGTGGAGGGGATGCTTTGTCACGTGGAGGGGTTGCTTTGTCACGTGGAGGAGTTGCTTTGTCACGTGGAGGAGTTGCTTTGTCACGTGGAGGGGCTGCGCAGCCTATGGTAATCCTAAACACCTCTCCATTCTTTGCGCCTTTGCGCCTTTGCATTAAACAAACGTATGGTTTGACGCAAAGACACGAAGGCGCAAAGTCACAAAGAATCTCGCTTCATTCAGCCAAACAGCGTCATCTATGCGCTACGCCCTATTTCGTTTCTCTTTCGATATGCGGATCCTGCTCCATCTTGTCAAGAGCGGCGAGCAAGTGCATTGTCTGCGCATCATCGGGCATCAGCCAGAGGGCCGAGCGCAATTCATGCGCGGCGGCGGCGCGTTCGCCCAGGCGCAGGTACGCCATACCGAGCGCACGCCGGTAGTGTCCCTCAACGTGCTGGAGGGCCACAGCCCGCTGCCAGAGCCGCGCCGCAAAGTACCACTGGCCTGCCTGACTATACTCGACCCCCAGGTTGTACGCGCCCTGGGCCGTTTTTGGCAGGGCGTGATCGGGGAGCATACCGATGACCGCAGTATCAATCCGTACCTCGTCGTAGACGTTGATCAGCATCCCCACCACCATAATATCGGTAAGAATGACGGCCACAGGCAGCACCGGGTTGCCGCGCTGGGTGATTTGAAGGGCGATCTCCAAGGGCAGATCCAGCAAAAAGAGAATAATTGTTGTGAACCAGACCCAGCGCCAGCGCAGGGCCAACCCGCCCGCGCAGATCCACCAGAGCGGGATTTGCGCCGCCAGAATGATCGTCCATATGTTCAGCAGGGACGTATCAGAAGCCATGTAGAGGAAGGCAATCGCCAGTATCATCGGCCCACGCCCGATGACGATCACCAGCAGAATGATCAACTCCACCGTGATCGGTTTGCGTATACGCACCTGTTGCCGGAGGCGTTCGCCGCAGCGCCGACAGCGATCCTGCCCTGGCTCGGCCAGGGCGCACGCGGGACAACGGCTCGCTCCCGGTGGATCGTCCGCCCACGGGTCGGGCGTCGGCAGAGGCGCGTCAGCAATATGGATGATGCGCTGGTTCATGGATAGGAGGAACAAGGCTGGTGCAATGTCATCAGGTTGCCGCCCGACCCCCACCCCCAGCCCCTCCCCCACACGGGGGGAGGGGAGCCGGACAGCTTTCTGGTGCGGAATAGCCCCTCTCCCCTGGTGGGAGAGGGGGCAGGGGGTGAGGGGGTCGGACTGACTGTTTAGTCAGAATAGTACAACATGTGTTATGCTGAGTGTCCAATGCATAGCATTCATATGGGCTAGATCTGTGGTTTGACGTGTACGTCCGGGGAGGATCGTCATGGAAGTTGAGGCGAAGTACGCCGTGAGCGGCGCGGATCTGAGGATCGTTGCTGGGCTACGCCAGTTGCATACCTATACGCTGCGCGCTGAGCCTGAGCCTGAGCGTCAGCAGAACCGCTACTTTGATACGGCTGACCGACGCCTCGGCCAAGCTCGCTATGGCCTGCGTCTGCGCGAGGTCGGTGATCGCACCCTCGTCACCCTCAAGGGGCCGGCTGAAGTGAGCGAGGGTCTGCATCGTCGCGCCGAGTATGAGTTTGCTCACGGCGACCCCGATCCGCACACGTGGCCCGCTAGTCCGGCCCGTGAACTGGCCTTGGCGCTGATTGGGTCAGCCCCGTTACTGCCCACTCTCACGATTGTCACCCGGCGTGATCTGATCTATGCCTCTTATCGGGGCCAGGATGTGGCCGAGATCTGCCTTGACCACGGGGTGTTCCACGTGGATGGCCGCGATGTACCCTTCAGCGAACTGGAAATTGAGCTGCTCCCTGCGGGTGCAGAGTCCGATCTGGCCGCCATTGCCACGGCCCTGCGCGAACATATTGACCTGCGGCCCGAGCCACAATCAAAACTTCAACGCGGTCTTGCACTCATCGAGAGTCATTGAGGAGAAAATAATGGTTCATGTCGCTGGTCTCCTCGAATCCTACCACGTTGATCTCTCCCACGCTCGCTACGTCGCGGATCTCGCCCTAACGATCTTCGATGCAGTGGCCAAGCACTACGGGCTGCCCACCGGTGCCCGCAGGCTGCTTGAGATCGGCGCGCTGCTGCACAATGTGGGCATGACCACCGACCCGCCCCAGCACCATCTGGTGGGTCGCGATATTGTGCTGCGCCAAACGATAGATGGGCTCGGCCAGCGCGACCAAGCGATTGTCGCGTGTATGGTGGCTCTTCACCGCAAGAAGGTGCGCCCGGAGCAGGAGCCGAGTTTTCTTGGTTTGGGCAAGAAGGGCCAGACCCTGGCGCTTCAGCTTTCTGCTATCCTGCGGGTGGCCGATGGCCTGGATAACAGTCAGTCGCAGGCGACATGCCTGCTCACGCTTGAACCGGGCGATGTCGGCCTTACTCTGGTGCTGGAGGGGCCGCACGCCGCCGCCGATGGTATGCAGGCTATTGCCAAGGCCGAACTCTGGTACAGGATGTTTGGCGATGCGCTGATTGTTTCGTGCGCCAAGACGGATCTTCCCCCATCTCCCGAGCAGGAGATGGGGGAAGCGGGCGAGGAACGTCCGTTGCTGCCGCTCTGGTATGCCGCGCCGGACGCGCCCCTCGCCGAGTTGGGCCGCGTGCTGCTGCGGCGTCACCTGCGGCGGATGCTTTCCGCTGAACGTGCGGTGCGGGCCGACCGTGACATTGAAGACATCCACGCCCTGCGCGTGGCCTCGCGCCGCCTACGGGCTACCTTGCGCCTGCTGGCCCCGGTTGCCCCTACTACGGAACTGCGCCCGGCCCAGAAGATGATCCGCCGTCTCGCCCTCGCCGCCGGTGTCGTGCGCGACCACGATGTGCTGATTGCCCACCTCGCCAATAATCGCGCCCTGCTGCCGGAAGAGCTGTGCGCCGGGCTTGATGATCTCGCCGCCGCCCTGTCTACCGAGCGGGACAGGGCGCATGCTGGCCTGATTGACCTGCTCAATAGCGATGGATACGCCGCCTTTAAGTTCACTTTCGCCAGACTGATGAACCACAGCGCAGGCTGGGATGATGCCCCGCACGTGCGTGATCTGGCGGGCAGCACGATCTGGCGCCACTACGAGGAACTGCGCGCCCACGACCGTAATGGTATTCCGCTGGAGGGTACGCCGATGCACGCTATGCGTATCGCCGCCAAGAAGCTGCGCTACGTGCTGGAGCTGTTCGCCGAGAGCTTTGGCGAACGGGCCGATTCAGTTGTTACGCAGTTGGCCTCCTTTCAGGATGAGCTGGGCGCGCTTAATGATGTGGAGGTGGCGGGATCAACTCTGGCGTCCGCCGACATCGGCGGGGATGCCCGGGCCGCCTCAGTAGCTTACCTCTCACTGCGCGAGTCTCAGCGCAAGGCGTTGTCCGACGCCCTCACCACCCGCTGGACGAAGGTAGCCAGTGCATCCTATCGGCGTAAGCTGATGGAGTTGATTATTCATTTGTAGTCCCAATAAAAAAAGCGCGGAGGCGACGATGTCGCCTCCGCGCTTTTTTTATTGGGACTACTCCTCCATCGTGGAGATGTCACCGTCCGGCAGGCCGAGGGCGCGGGACTTGAGCACGCGGCGCATGATCTTGCCCGAGCGGGTCTTCGGCAGCGAGGGCACGAAGGTGATCGCATCGGGGCGAGCGATGGGGCCAAGCTCGTGGCCGACGTGGGCGCGCAACTTCTCCTCCAGATCGTGGCTGCCCTCAAAGCCGGTGCGCAGCATCACAAAGGCGTGGATAGCGTTGCCCTTCACTTCATGGGGCAGGCCGATGGCCGCTGCCTCGGCCACCGCCGGGTGGCTGACCAGGGCACTCTCAACCTCGGCGGTGCCCAGGCGATAGCCCGACACCTTGATCACATCGTCGAGACGACCAATCACCCAGATGTAGCCATCCTCGTCCTTGCGGGCGCTGTCGCCGGCAGCGTAGATCCCCTTCATCCGCGACCAGTAGGTTTCCACGTAGCGCTGCGGATCGTTGAGGATACTGCGCATCATCCCGGGCCAGGGGCGATTGATCACGAGGAGGCCATCCTCGTTGGGTGCGCAGGACGAGCCATCATCGTGAACCACATCAATATCCATGCCAAGGAAGGGCTTGGTAGCCGATCCGGGCTTGAGTGGCGTCACCGGGGTTGGCGTGATCATAAAGTGGCCGGTCTCGGTCTGCCACCAGGTATCCATAATCGGGCAGTTGCTGTTACCGATCACTTCATAGAACCACTTCCATGCCTCGGGGTTAATCGGCTCGCCCACCGAGCCGAGCAATCGCAGGCTGCTGAGGTTGTGGCGACTGGGCCACAGCTCGCCAAAGCGCATCAGACCACGGATAGCAGTAGGAGCCGTGTAGAGGATCGTCACCCCAAGGCGGGCCACAATCTGCCACCAGCGGTCGGGATAGGGGTAATTCGGCGCACCCTCGTACATCACCGAGGTAACGCCGCAGAGCAGAGGCGCGTAGACGATAAAGGAGTGACCGGTGATCCAGCCTGGGTCGGCGGCGCACCAGTAGCGATCCTCGTCCTTAACATCGAAGACATAGCGCAGGGTGGTGCTGGTTCCAACCTGATAGCCGCCGTGGGTATGAACGACGCCCTTGGGCTTGCCGGTGGTGCCCGAGGTGTAGAGGATAAACAGCATTTCCTCGGAGTCTACCTGCTCGGTCTCGCAGGGAACATTGGCAATCGGCAGGTGGAGCAGATCGTGCATCCAGAGATCGCGGCCCTGCACCATCTCGACCTTGTGGCCGGTGCGCTTAAACACCAGACAGGTCTGTACGGTGGGGGTGCGCGAGAGCGCCTCATCAACGATCTTCTTCAGTTCGATGATTTTGTTGCGCATGTAACCGCCGTCGGCGGTGATCAGCACCTTGCTCTTGGCATCGGCCAGGCGGTCGGCCAGAGCGGCTTCGGAGAACCCGCCGTAGACCACCGAGTGGGCCGCGCCGATCTTGGCGCAGGCGAGCATGCTGAACATCAACTCAGGGATGCGCGGCATGTAGATCGTGACAATATCGCCCTTCTTGACGCCCATGCTCTTGAGGACGTTGGCGATCTTGCTTACCTCGCGGTTGAGCTTGAAGAAAGAGAAGGTGCGATGGGTGCCGTCCTCACCCTCCCAGATCAAGGCGAGCTTATTCTTGCGCCATGTCTTCAGGTGGCGGTCAATCGCATTGTGGACGATATTCGTCTTCGCGCCAGTGAACCACTTGTAGAAGGGTGCGTTGCTCTCGTCAACAACCTTCTCCCAGGGGCTGAACCACTCAAGCTGGTTCGCCATATCGGTCCAGAAATCTTCGTTATTGGTGAGAGTCCATTTGTACAGCTCATCGTAGCTGGAGAAACCCTTTGATCGGGCGTAGGCCATCACGTTGCTATTCTCAACAATAGCCTCACTCGGGTGATAGACCTGACTGGTCTGTGGGCCAACCACATCGTGGCTCTCGGACATGGGGTAACCTCCTTGTTCCTCTGGATAGACGCTTACGGATTATAAGGGATGTGGGATTTTTCAAAAATCCAACACGTATGGCGGGAATGACTCCCCCTCTCCCGTTCAGAGAGAGGGGGCTGGGGGGTGAGGGCAGATCACATCTACAGCTCGCCCTTGAGCATATCCACGGCGTCGCGAACCATATCAACGGTGGCACCGTCCTCAATCGTACTCAGGTCGCCGATGTTGTCGCCCTGGTAGACAGCGCGGATCACACGGCGCATGATCTTGCCGCTGCGGGTCTTGGGCAGCATGTTGACGAAGTGAATGGCGTCGGGGCTGGCAATCGGACCAATTCGCTCGCGCACCATCGTGCGAATCCCACGGGCCACACCGTCTTGCTCCGCCGGGGTGACGTGCTGCTTGAGTACGGCCACCACCAGTACGCCCTCGCCCTTGAGCTCGTGGCGCACACCGATCACGCAGTTCTCGGCCACCGCCGGGTGCGCAGCCACAATCTCCTCGATCTCGCGGGTGCCCAGGCGGTGCCCGCTCACGTTCAGCACCTCGTCGGCGCGACCGAGCATCCAGACGTAGCCATCCTCGTCTTGGATGGCGTAGTCGCCGGTCATATAGAGCAACTTATCCTTAAAGTGCCCCCAGTAGCTCTGCACATAGCGATCATCGTCGTTCCAGAGGGTCGTCAGCATACCGGGCGGCAGGGGGCCGTGGTCAACCAAGAAGCCCTTCTCACCGCGCTCCACCGGGTTGCCGTCAGGATCAACCACCTCAAGGAAGTGGCCGAAGGATGCCTTGGTAGGCGATCCCGCCTTGATCGGCAGCATCTCGACGCCGACCGGATTAGTGAGCATGCTCCAGCCGCTCTCGGTCTGCCAGTAGTGATCAATCACCGGCACGCCAAAAGTCTCGCTGGCCCACTGGTAGGTCGGCGCATCGAGCGGCTCGCCGGCAGCGTAGAGCAGGCGCATCGAACTAATGTCGCTATCCTTCATCCACTGGTCGGGGAATTTGCGCAGGGCGCGCAGGGCCGTGGGCGCAGTGAAGACGTGGGTGACGCCATACTTCTCAATCACCCGCCACCAGACACCAGGATCGGGGTGATCAGGGCGACCCTCGTAGACCACGGTGGGCACACCCTTGAGCAGCGGCCCATAAACGATGTAGGAGTGGCCTACCACCCAGCCAA
The DNA here is from genome assembly GCA_037134395.1 of Chloroflexales bacterium. Classification (GTDB taxonomy): domain Bacteria; phylum Chloroflexota; class Chloroflexia; order Chloroflexales; family Chloroflexaceae; genus Oscillochloris. Next base: position 14,534 of record JBAXMH010000064.1, on the reverse strand, counting down.
TATCCGACGTAGACCAATAGACATCGCCGTCGCCACAGGCGTAGATCTGGCTCATGCTGGCGTGGAGGGCCACCATATAGCCGCCGGTGTCGCGCACCACACCCTTGGGCTTGCCGGTGGTGCCTGAGGTGTAGAGGATATAGGACGGATCAGTGCTAGCGACGCGGGTAGGCTCGACATACTTCTCGCCGTGCTTCGCCAACTGCTCGATCCAATCGAGGTCGCGGCCCTCTTTCATCTCGCAGGCCACGAGGTCGCGGTTGAACACCAGCACATTGCGCACACTCTTGCCCTCAGCGGCATCGAGGGCCTTGTCAATAATATCCTTGAGCGGGACGGGCAGCCCCTTGCGCATGCTAGCGTCGGCGGTCAGGATGAGAACCGGCTCCGCGTCGTCAATACGCGAGGCCAGCGAGGTAATGCTGAAGCCGCCAAAGACCACGGAGTGGATCGCGCCAAGGCGAACACAGGCGAGCATACCAATGATCGCCTCTGGCACCATCGGCATGTAGATGATCACCCGGTCGCCCTTCTGGACGCCGAGGTTCTTCAGCACACCGGCAAGGCGATTAACCTCGCGGTAGAGTTCAAAATAAGTGAGCGTGCGCGACTGCCCCGTCTCGGCGCTCTCCCAAATAATAGCGGCCTGTCCACGGCGGGATCCAAGGGCGTGGCGATCAACGGCGTTGTAGCAAATGTTTGTCTCACCACCGACAAACCAGCGGTAGAACGGAGCCTTCGAGTCGTCGAGAACCGTATCCCAACGCTTATACCAGTGCAACTCCTCGGCGAGCTCGCCCCAATAGCCGGCTGGATCTTCGATTGACCGGCGATGGGTATCGTCATAGTCCATGCAGATGCCTCCTCTCTGAGGGGGGGATAGGAAACGCAGACAGTATTATAGTACGATATCAATAATTATATGCTGTTTATGCCAAGAAACTATAAGTTGGCTGTGAAATTTTCGTAAAGGTGTGTTTCAATCCCGTTTGAGAGCCTTCCTCTACACCGCCTGAGAATAGAGTCGCTCGCGGATCGCGAGGACCTCATTGCGCAGTCGGGTATCAGCATTAATCTCTTCCGCGATCCTATCGCAGCCATGCATCACGGTGGTATGGTCGCGTCCGCCGAGGAGCTTGCCAATATCAACCAGGGAACACTCGGTCTCCTCACGCAGCAGATACATCGCTACCTGACGTGGCACCACAATCTTGCGCGAACGACCGCGACCCTGCATCACACGGATGTCCACACCAAAGTGTTCACTGACCGCAACGATGATCTGGTCAGGAGTGATCCGGCGGCGGCGCACATTACCGAGCAGATCAGCGAGGGTACTCGTGGCCATCTCGACACTGATTGGTATGCCGTGCAACTCGGCGAAGGCGGCCACCCGGTTCAGGCTGCCCTCAAGCTCACGGATATTGCTCTGGACCTTATGCGCCAGAAAGTCAATCACATCATCGGGGACACCGACGTTCATCTGATCGGCCTTGGTTCGCAGGATGGCCGTGCGTGTCTCAAGGTCGGGGGGCTGAACATCGGCGATCAGACCCCACTCGAAGCGTGAGCGCAGCCGTTCCTCTAGGGTCAGGATCGCCTTAGGTGGCTTATCCGAGCTGATCACAATATGCTTGGCCGCCGAGTGGAGCGTATTGAAGGTGTGAAAGAATTCCTCCTGCGTGCCTTCCTTGCCAGCAATAAACTGAATATCGTCAATCAGCAGCACATCAATATTCCGATAGCGCATACGGAACTCTTCTGTCTGCTGCCGACGGATGGCGTTGATCATATCATTGGTAAACTTCTCGCTCGACACATACAGCACATTGATCTCGGGGTCGCGGTCGAGGACATAATTCCCAATCGCGTGGAGCAGATGTGTTTTGCCCAGTCCCACCCCGCCATACAGGAAGAGCGGGTTATAGTGCTGGCCGGGGTTATCGGCCACGGCAAGGCACGCCGCATGGGCCAGCCGGTTGCTCGACCCGACAATAAAGCGCGAGAAAGTATACTTCGGGTTCAGCATCCCCGTACGCATTGCGCTTGAGAGATCGAGCTGCACCGCCCCTCGTTCACTGGGGCCAAGCTCATCGCCGGGCGCGGCGGGATTGGACGATTCGCCTCGACTATTTTGTCCATTGGCGATCACCACCTGCACCTGCACCGGGTAGCCGACCACATCACCCAGCGAGCGGCGCACCGGCGCCATAAAGCGGTTCTCAAGCCCCTCCTTGTGGAAGGTTGAGGCCGTCCCGACAGTGGCGAGCCCACCATCGAGCGCAAGCAGTGCCGTGCCGCGCAGCCACGTATCAAAATCCTGGCGCGATGTTTGGAGCTGGACGGCACCAAGGGTCGCCTGCCAGATCTGGGTTAAGTTCACGGATGCTCCCCCTCAGAGACGAAGACCCAGATGAGGCGCAAAATAGCCGACAACCGATAGCCGATAGCCGATAAAGCAATCCTCTTGGGGTTGTCGCGTGGAGTCAAGGCTTTAGCCGGAGAGTACCGTCTAAAGGCTTGGGTAGCTTACAACGAGGATTGCGATAGTCGGGCATCAGCGGCTATTTTCATCAGGTGTTGTGCGCGAATCGCGCATGGGTGACTCACGTGAATGCGTCGCTCACGCCTCTTCAAACGCCCGTTGTTATGGTCACGCACGGAGGGACTATATACGGTCGGTCACGTGCCGCCGATCATACTCGATCAAGCCTAAGTTTTCAAGCAACGGGACACGGGAAATCTCTTGCTCGTGCGGCGCTAGTATAGCAGATCGGCCAGCCGCCGCGATCTTGTGCTATGATACCGGCGCAGCGTTGTGCAGAGAAAGGACGACCTCATGCCCGAGCGCCGCCGGGGCGTCACCCGCCGTATGGTCATCGCTGGTTTCTTCATCCTCGTCGGCATACTGCTGCTCACGACCTTTGTGCCGCAGTTGAGCGCCGAGAATCCCCTTGTCACCCGGCTTCTGTTTATGGCCCACCAGCCGCCGCTCCCCGTACCCACTGCCCCTGCACTTACCCTTATCGCCCTTATTTATATCATCGCGGGCATCGTTGCCCTTGTGCCGCGTGCGCAGGTGGCTGGCACGTGGCTGCTCTGGTCGAGCGCCGTGCTGCTCTTTCCCGCCATTATGATTGGGGTCGCCGCTGGTAAACAGCCGACTAACGCCGTGACGATGATCAGTGAGACACTGCGCCTGGGGACTCCCATTGCTCTGGGTGCCCTGGCCGGGATCTACGCCGAGCGCTGCGGGGTGGTCAACATCGCCATTGAGGGCATGATGCTGACCGGGGCAGGCTTTGGCTTTGCCACCTATGTGGCAACCGGCAACATCTGGCTGGGCGTGGCCACTGCTGTTCTCCTCGGCGGACTGATCGCCCTTCTTCATGGGCTGCTCTCGATCAGCTTTAAGACCGACCAGATCATCAGCGGCACCGTGATCAACATCCTGGCAATCGGCATGACTGGCTACCTACGGCGTCAGTATATTGTCCCCCAAGTCAACATCTTGCAGGCGTCGGGGCACACCCAGAGCTTGGCAACCATGACGGAGATCTCCATCCCCGGACTCAGCGACATCCCCATTCTCGGGCCGATCTTTTTTGTCGGCAAGCCGATCTTCTTCATTATGCTGGTGCTGGTGCTGGTGACTCACGTGGTTCTCTCGTATACGCGCTGGGGGTTGCGCACGCGGGCAGTAGGCGAAAACCCACGCGCCGCCGACACGGTCGGCATCAACGTCAGCCGCACGCGTTATATCAATATCGCCATAAGCGGGATGATCGCCGGGCTAGGCGGAGCGTGGCTCTCACTGGAGAAAGTGGGGGGATTTGACGATGGAATGACAGCGGGCAAGGGGTTCATCGCCCTGGCGGCGATGATCTTTGGCAAATGGACGCCGTTCGGCTCATTCGGGGGAGCAATGCTCTTCGGCTTCTCTGAGGCTCTCGGCATCCGCTTTCAGATCCTAAAAGTGGAACTATTTGGCGGGCCGGTGCCGATCCAGTTCTTGCAGATGCTGCCCTACGTCCTCACGATCATCGTCCTAGCAGGGCTGATTGGCCGCTCTGTCGGGCCAGCCGCAGCGGGCAAACCCTACGAGAAATGATGGGCAACGCAAAATGCAAAATGCAGCGTCCTGCATTTTGCATTTTGCACGAACGGCTCAGATGCCCTCGGCCTCTAGCCAGCTCTGTACATCAGCTTCTGAGGGTGCGGGGTTGCCACCAGGGATGTAGCGGAACCGATCTCCGTAGCCATCCATGACGCTCGTGCGCAGCGCCTCTGCCTCCGGGGTAGCCTCGGTGTCGGGAACCTTCACTACTTGCCCGGTCTCAAGATCGAGATAGAAGCTATATGCCGGGTCAGTCTCGGCCAGCGCGGCGCAGATCTGGTCTCGGTTGTAGCTGCCTGCCACTCTTCCCTCCCAATGTGCCTCGGGGGACATTCCAGGTACGGGCGGTCGCGCCCCCAGTGTCAACGACTTCATTGATGATGGTACACGATGCTGCGTTGTTCTGCAAGTCGCAAGCCCGTCAGATGAAACCTTCGAGACGCATGTGCGTACATTTGCAAGAGCGGGGCGTCCATCATGGATCTGCTAGTCGAAGAGGTGCAACTCACCCGACGCGCCCAGGCTGGCGATCACATCGCGTTTGCCGATCTGGTGATCCGCTACACGGGTACCGTCTACAACCAGGCATACCGCATGCTCGGCAACGCCCAGGAGTCTGAGGATGCCGTGCAGGAGGTATTTCTGCGAGCCTACCGCCGCCTGGACAGTTACGATCCGGGGAGGCGTTTTGTGACCTGGCTGCTGACGATTGGCTCAAACTACTGTATTGATCGGCTGCGGCGGAGGCGCTTGAGCTGGATTACCCTCGACGATGTGGCCTTCTGGCTTACCAGCAGCGAGGCCAGTCCAGAGCGCAACGCCCTTGAGGGCGAGCGCCAGCGCTACGTCCAGCGAGCGCTTCAGCAACTCCCTGAGAGCTACCGCAGCGTGACGGTGCTGCGCTACTGGAACGATCTCTCCTACCTTGAGATCGCCAATGCCCTGAGCCTCACTGAAGCCACTGTGAAGACACGGCTGCACCGGGCGCGCAAGATGCTCCGCGATGTTCTCGGTGCCGATGGAGAAGAATTATGGGACGTGGAGACAACCAGCTAACCCTCGATGATGACGCGATGGCCGCAGATGAGGTGGAGACGCGCCGTCTGTTGGCACGCTACGGCCAGCCACGGGCGCTGGAGCCACCCGCCGCGCTGGCGGGCCGGGTAATTGACGCCTTATCTGAGCCGCCACCGCGCCCGACCAACACGCTACGTCGGATCTATGGAGGGGCGGTGCTGATCTGCGTTTGTGCCGTCTTCGCCCTTGGCACGTGGGGTATGCTGAACGATAGCAACGGGACAGCGTGGCTCTTTACCGTGACCGCTAGGCCGATGATCAACCTACTGAGCCGTGCGGGTGCGGCAATCCTGGTTATGCTGGCAGCCTTCCTTGGCGGAAGTTGGCTCTGGTGGCAAAGGCTGCGCCGTAAGGCGCACATTGGCGAACTACCGTCCTCCGCTGACGAGGGCGAAGAGGAAGAAGGCGCAGCAGCCAAAGAGTACCAGTAGAGCGCCAATCAGCGGGTAGAGCAGCACGGCCAGGGTGGCCCGACCGCTATCGAGGCGATGGGCGATACTGGTCGTTTGCACCAGGATGACAAGCCCCCAGGCCCAAGCGATCACACCAAGGGTTGAGCCAATCATCGGGATGAAGCTGAGAGCGTCGAGCGCGTGGGGAGCCACCGAGAGCGCACCCATACCGAGCATCTGCTGGATCGTACCCTGGCCGCCGAGTTGCTGGGCGGCGATATGGGTGAAGACCACGGCGAGCATCAGGCTGCCCATGTAACTCAGGGGTGTGCTGGCCATCAGCCCGAGACCCTGAAAGATCACGCTTACCGGGCGCGGGAGCGGTGTGGGCAGATCCATAACTGCACGCACCAGACTTAGAATCCCCTTGCTGTTCTCTTTCAGCATCTGCACCACCTCGCGCTGTGAGGCACTGGTTGCGGCGAGGGATTGTTGCTGGATGTTCTGATTCAGAGTTGTCTCAATATCAGCAATAACCCGATCCGGGCTTGAGTTGGTGATCATGGTGCTGATCGCCTGGACACCGCCCACGAGCAGGCCCACAAGCAGAACAAGAGTCAGCCCGCGACGTACCACATCTGGTGCCTCACGCATGCCGTGGAAAAGCGTCTGGCTCAGGGTGAGGGCACCGTTAAACGTATCAATCACAAGCTGCCTCCCGGTAGTGCCGAGCCAAGTGTGCCAAGCGCGAGGACGAGCATCACGCAGGCCAGAGCAATGAGGATCAGAGTCAGGATCACCGGGCCGAGCATGGTGGCCCAGAACGTGCGCCACGGCGGCAGCTCGTGGGCCACGCGGATAGCCACGTAGCTGGTCACCAGCCCCAGCAGCAGCGTGCCGGACACCTGGGCGAAGGGCACAACCTGGATGATACTGAGAAGGTTGACGCTACTGGCCAGAGCGGTACAGGCTAAGGTTTGGGTAAACGTGGCGCGACCACCGAGGGTACGGGCCATCAGATGCCCAGCCGTGCCAAAAAAGAGCCAGCTCACGACCATTATCAGCGGGGTGGTGATCACGCCCACGAGGCTGCCGATGATGCCGCCGCCACTGACCACCTGCACAACCTGAGTGACCTCAGCAAAGATTTGGTCAAACTGGGCGGGGAACTGCGCGTTGATAGTGCTCACCTGGGCATACCAGGGCATGGCGCGCAGGCCGTCGTAGATCGTTTTGGTTATCGCCGCCGTACTTGGCTGCGCCACATACTCGCCGAAATCGCCGATCAGAGTGGCGATACCAACGATCAGCCCAATCATCACAACGAGTATGAAACCTCGGCGCAGTCCGTCCGGCGAATCTCGCTGATCGCGATAGGCCAGGGGGTTCAGCAGGATGCCATCAAGCCCCAGACGAAACAAACTCAGTACCGATTGCATCGGTCTCCTCTAGTGCTAGGCTTCCGACACCGCCGTCTGCGCTGTCTCATCCACCGGGCTACAATTCGTGCAGACGCGGAAAGGTATCCCGGTGCCCGTCTCGGCACGGATATTCTCGCGGCTGCCACAGTGACGGCAGACTGAGAGGTTCTCAATATCTTCGGCGCGCCAGAGCTGGGGGGAGAGCGTGATCTCAAGGCGGTCGTCGAGCGAGAGGATGCCGATCTTCACACAGACAGCGGCGGGGAACACATCAGCGACACGGGCGAAGAGCTTCTGGGGGTAGGAATAGACCTCATCGCCCACAAGAATGTCGCGCATGCGCGGGTGTTGTCGAATCTTCATGGCTATTCAAGGCGGGTGATCAGCCGATACAGGTCGGCATCATCCAGTGCGAAAGGTTTCTCATCGGCAAACATGAGTTCATCGAGCGCATCAGTGATGGCATCACAACTCTCGGTGTCTACCTCTTCCTCGCCCTGTTCAATGGAGTAGAAGAGATCGAATGCCCACGCAGCGATTGCCGCATCGCTGATCTGACCACGGAGTCGCTCATTAATTTTGACGATAACATCGTTACGGCTAATCATGATAGCACATTTCTTCCGTGTATGCGGCCCTCAGGCCAGCGATTCTTCACATTGCGCGGCGAACCCGCAGCCCGCGCAGCGGCGCACGTTGTTGTGGCTGCGCTCGGCGTCTTCGGCATCTAGCAGTTCACGCATCTCATCGAGGATGGTAAGCAGTTCCGCACGCACCGTGGCCGTGTAGGGGAGCCGAAAGCTCACTTCGGCGTAGCGCAGGATTCCGTATGGCGGGGCGTGGCCGCTGGTTTCTTCAATCAACAGGCAGTAGGCGGCAAGCTGCATCAGATCCGAGTCGTAGGGCTGGGCCGCGTACCGTCCGGGCTTTACTTCAACCGGAATCTGACGGCCTCCCTGCTCAATGATGTAATCGGGCTTGCCGCTGAGGCCGTGGCGGCGGGTCGTCAGGGGCTGATCCACGCCCCGCCCGATCCGCCCAGCACCCGCATCGTTGGCGATAATAGGTGCCCAGGGCAAGCCGGTGCGTGCACGAATGCGCAGGCCCAGGATCAGTGCAGCAACCGCGAGAACCAGCAGGACAACGGCAAGTGGCGACATACGTTAACGTGGGGATACAAGGAGGCTGTATTAGCCAAAGAGCAGCAGTAACACAAAAGCCACAAGCAACAGCACCGCCAGCCAGATCAGCCCGCCGCTGAGAGCGACCGCCCGACTGTGGCGGGCGTGGCGAAGGGTGCCGAGATCGCGCCGGGCTTGACCCGCAGGTTCCCTGCCGACCACCCGGCGCAACCACCACGCTCGTGCGCAGTACACATATTCGCCCACTTCACTGGCTCGGATGATCTGCATCGTATTTGTTTTGCTATCCCCATAAGCCGATCCCGTGCCGACCGTTCCCCCTCACCCCCTGCCCCTCTCCCACCGGGGGAGAGGGGAGATTCCTCATCAGAGCGCGTTCGGCCCCCCCCTCCCGTTCTGGGAGAGGGGGCTGGGGGGTGAGGGCAGAGCGGCGGTGGATTGCTTATGTAAAAGGTATTCGTCCTAGTTTCCTAGCACCGGCGTACCCTGGATCGCGTTGATCACGTCATTGACGGTAATCAGCAGCATCAGGGCCATCAGGGCCGCAAATCCAAGAGCGTGGACGAGAGCCTCTTTCTCGGGCGGAACCTTCTTGCCGCCGCGAACCCACTCAACGATGGAGAAGATGATGTGGCTGCCGTCGAGGGCCGGGATGGGCAGCAGGTTGAGCAGGAAGAGGTTCAGGCTGAGGATGGCTGTCAGGTTCCAAAATGCCAGAAAGCCGCCGGGCTGCTGGATTACCTCTCCCGTCGCCCGTGCGATGCCCACCGGCCCAATCGGCTGGCTCGTGGCTGAGGTTGACGGGGAGAAGATCCCCATAATTGACGCGGGCAACGATGAGAGTGACTTGAGCATCTGGCCGGTGAGAGCGATACTGTCGCTCACCCCGCGCCATGTCGCTGCTGCCGGGTTCACCGGCATATGGACGACCCTCTGCGAGTAGCTGAACCCAAAGCCTAGATCGTAGCGCGTACCGTTAGGTGCCGTCCACGGGCCGGGCGTCACCTTTAGCACGATCTCCTTGCCGCCGCGCACCACCACCGCATCCAGCGTGCGCCCCTGGCTGGCCTGAGCAGTCGCCGGGATGAGCGCGCTCTCGGTAATCTGGCGATCACCGAGGCGAATAAGTTCATCGCCCTTCTGGAATCCGGCGGCAGCAGCGGGCGTGTTTGCGTAGACATTGCTGATATCTTGTCCACCTGCGGGTGTAGGCACACCCTGAACCATAAAGATCACCGAGAGGATGATCATCGCCAAGAATAGATTCATCAGCGGGCCAGCCATCATCACCAGGATCTTACGCCAGGGTGCGGCGGCGGCCAGGCTACCGCCCGCGCCGTAGAGACTATCTTTCTCCTCGCCACTGTTGGCGAAGCGTACAAACCCGCCGAGGGGCAACCAGTTCAGCGTATATTTCACGCCGCCGCGCTCGAACATCACCAGCGCACGTGGGGGGTAGCCAATACCAAACTCTTCAACCTTAATCCCCATCCAGATCGCGCAGACGAAGTGGCCAATCTCGTGAACGACTACCAGCAGGCCAAGCATGAGCAGAAAAGCGCCAACTGAAAGTAACGTTGTCAGCATAGGTTAGGGTGCTCCGCAGGATATAACAACGGAGGCGGGCATATGCCCGCCTCTCCCGACCGCTGCGTGAAGTGTACCTGATCACGATCTGAGTGTCAACAGAACAAGATAGTAGATGACGGGAGCGGTGAAAAGCAGCGAGTCGATCCGGTCGAGAATACCGCCGTGGCCGGGGATGAGCTGGCCCGAGTCTTTGATCCCAATCTGGCGCTTGATCAGCGACTCGACCAGATCGCCGAGGGGGCCAACCACGCCAGCGGTGGCACCCATCAGGGCGGCGGCGACATAGCTGATCGGCAACCCGAGAACGGCAACGGCCAGCATTGCAGAGAGCGCCGAGGCCACGAACCCGCCCGCAGCTCCCTCCCAGCTTTTCTTCGGGCTAAGCACGGGGGCCATTTTGTGGCGACCAATGAGCCGACCCACAAAGAAGGCGGTGGTATCCTGAAGCCACGTCACCACCAGAGCAAGGAGGATCCACGATGTACCCGGCGGAATGCGCAGGAACGCCAGCCATCCGCCGTGCAGGGGCGTGTTGAGTTGGCCGAGCAGAATGAAGTAGCTGAGCAGACCGCCGACATAGTAGGCTCCGGCGAAGGTGAGCGCCCAACTCTCCAGGCTGCTCCTGCGGTCGCCGGGGATCAGTTCGTAGATCAAGCTACCAATGATGGAAAGACAGATGATCGCCCCGCTGAGGTCGAAGGGTGTGACGGGCTGGAGCGCAGCGGCGGTGCAGAAGGTCAGGCTGATCAGGAGGCCCACCCACACGCGAGGGGCATAGCCTCCCCGACGCATGATCCCAGCGAACTCAAAGATCGCCAAAACGATGCAGATTGCGACCAAGATCGCCGTAGACCATGGCCACCAGGCGGCAGCGATGACAATGGGGATCAGCACGCTAACGCTCGCGACGCGAAGCGCCAGGGAGTTAGCTCTGCTCGGGGAGTCCGCCGAAGCGTCGTTCGCGCCGTCCATAGTCTCGTATTGCCTGATGGATATGCTCGGGCTGGAAGTCGGGCCAGAGTACCGGTGTAAACCAATACTCGCTGTAGGCCGCCTGCCAGATCATAAAGTTCGAGATACGCCGCTCGCCGCTGGTGCGGATAACAATATCGGGGTCAGGCATTTCGCGGGTGTACAGATGATCGCTAATCATGCGCTCATCAATTTGATCGGGGCCGACGCCCTGTGCCATCAGATCGCGCACCGCATCAACAATATCGGCGCGACCGCCATAGTTGAAGGCGACAGCCAGGGTTATCCCCGTGTTCTGATGCGTCAGGTCAATCGCGTGCTGCACCTTACGGCGCAAACGGACGCTGAGTCCTTCGAGACGACCGAGATGCTGCAACTTCACGTGTTGCTCATGCAGATTGCGCGTCTCGCGATCAATAAAATCGCCTAGAATCTGCATAAGCCCCTGAACTTCGAGGGATGGCCGGGTCCAGTTCTCGGTGGAGAAGGCATAGATCGTCAGATAGCGCACGCCAAGGGCGTCGCATTCCTTGACAATCGCACGGATATTCTCCGTCCCGGCGCGGTGCCCGGCCATGCGCGGCAGACCGCGCTGCTTGGCCCAGCGCCCGTTCCCATCCATAATGATGGCGATGTGGGCGGGGATGCGCAATCCTTCGAGCGGGCTCTCGGTGCTGCTCATGGCTTTCTCTGATGCACTATCGAGGAGTGAAGCCAGCGATCCCGCGCGGCCCCGGCGCTACACGGCAAGGACTTCTGCCTCTTTATCAGCGCCGATCTGGTCAAGATCTTTCATGGTGCGGTCGGTGAGTTGCTGGACGCGCTCCTGTCCCCGGTGCAGGTCGTCCTCACTGATCAACTTTTCGGCCTCCAACTGCTTGAGGTCGTCAATAGACTCGCGACGCTGGTTGCGCACCGAGACCTTCAGTTCTTCAAGCCGATGGCGCACCATTTTGACCATCTCGCGGCGGCGCTCTTCGGTAAGCTGAGGCACCGCCAGACGGATCACGCGCCCATCGTTGCCGGGGTTAATCCCGAGATCCGAGTTCTGGATCGCCTTCTCAATCACCTTGATCATCCCGTTATCGAAGGGCTGGATCACAATCAGACGCGACTCGGGCACGCTGATGTTGGCCAGTTGGTTGAGCGGCATCGGCACACCATATGCCTCAACCTGTAGATGCTCGACCATGCCGGACGATGCGCGCCCGGTGCGGATCGTTGCAAGATTATGCTTGAGGGCTTCGGTCGCCTTCTTCATGCTCGCCTCGAACTCGCGCAAGACATCATTGATCATCACACGCCTCCTTGATCATTGCTCACGAGCGTGCCCACGCGCTCACCCATGACAATTCGCTCAATCGTGCCGACCGCGAGGGCATTAAAGACGATGATCGGGATAGCATTATCCATGCAGAAGGTAAGGGCAGTGCTATCCATTACCGCAAGCCCCCGGTTCAGCGTGTCCATATAGGTGATGTGATCAAAGCGGGTGGCGTTGGGGTCGAGACGCGGATCGGCGCTATAGACGCCATCAACGCCATTCTTCGCCATCAGGATCACTTCGGCATGAACCTCAACCGCCCGCAGAGCCGCCGCCGAGTCGGTGGTGAAGTAGGGGTTGCCGGTGCCGCCACCGAGAATCACCACCCGACCCTTCTCCATGTGCCGCACGGCTCGTCGGCGGATGTAGGGCTCCGCCACTTCGTCCATCTTCATGGCCGTCATCGCACGGGTGTCTAGGCCGTGGCGCTCAAGCACATCTTGCATGGCTAGGGCGTTGATCACCGTGGCGAGCATGCCCATATAGTGCGACTGCGCCGTATCCATGCCGCGCTCAATTGACTTATTGCCGCGCCAGATATTTCCGCCGCCGATCACCACGACAACCTCGACGCCGTGCTTCACGACCTTCTCGATCTCTCGGGCGAGGAAATCGAGCATCTCATAGCTGACGCTCTCGCCGTCATCGCCCTTGATCTGCTCGCCGCTCAGTTTGATCAGAATGCGCCGGTATTTTGGCTCTTGCATAGAATATGAAGAAGGCAGGAGGCAGGGCCGAGGGAGCAGGCATCACTACCTGCCTCCGGTCTCCCACCTCCTGCCCTCTGAGTGTTAGGCGCCAACTTCGTAGCGCATAAAGCGGCGAACGACAATATTCTCACCCAGCTTCGCAATTGCCTCTTTCAGCTTCTCCTCGATTGTGCGCGAGGAGTCCTTGACGAAGGGCTGGGCCAGCAGCACGCTCTCCTTCACAAAGTTCTCACGGGTCTGGCCGCTCTCCACCACTGCCTCATCCGTCACCTCTGCCTCGGTGATGTAGCGCGGGTTGAGGGCGACGATATGCTGAGCGAGGGCGTTGGCCAGGTTGCCGAACTCCTCGGTGCGACCCACGAAGTCGGTCTCACAGTTCAACTCGACGATGCCGACGATCCGTGATCCATAGTGGGTATAGACACCGATCAGACCCTCTTTCGCCTCGCGGCTAGCCTTCTTCGAGGCCGCCTCAATCCCGCGCTCGCGAAGGATCTCAATCGCCTTATTGATATTGCCCTCGGTCTGCTCAAGGATGTCTTTGCACTCCTTGACGCCGGCACCGGTGCGCTCACGCAGTTCTTTGACAAGCTCGATGGAAACAGCCACGATCCCTCTCCTTAAACATGAGTACGAATGAATTCTATTGCGGGCGTCTCGTCTGCCCGTATCGGCACACGCCGACACGGGCAGACCGACGCGATCACTGGGCGAGTCTAGCTATCGTGGGAGGACTGGCGGCGATCAATGCCCTCCTGCGCGGCGTCGGCGATCTTGCTGGTCATCAGGCGGATGCCGCGAATCGCGTCGTCGTTGCAGGGGATAACATAATCAATCTGGTCCGGGTCGCAGTTCGTATCAACCATTGCAACCACCGGCACGCCCACCTTTGCGGCCTCTTGAACAGCTAGTTCCTCTTTGTGCGGATCAATGATGAAGAGAGCGCCGGGGAGTCGATCCATGGACTTCAGGCCACCGAACACGCGGTTCAGCTTGCCGATCTCTTCCTCAAGCTTCAGACCCTCAGCCTTGGTGAGCCGCGAGAAATCGCCCCGGTCACGCTGAGCCTCAAGATCCGCGAGGCGCTTGAGCCGGGCGCGAATCGTGGAGAAGTTCGTTAGGGTGCCGCCGAGCCAGCGCTGGGTGATGTAGTACTGCCCTGCGCGGGACGCCTCTTCCACCACCGCCTCCTGAGCCTGCTTTTTCGTCCCGACGAAAAGCACCTTCTCGCCACGGGCCGTCAGGTCGGAGATGAAGCGGTAGGCCGCAGTGACACCGGAGATCGTCTTCTGAAGATCAAGAATATGGATGCCGTTGCGGGCGGTGAAGATGTAGGGCCGCATCTTCGGGTTCCAGCGGTTCGTCTGGTGACCAAAGTGGGCACCGGCCTCAAGCAGGGCTTTGATCGACACAACACGCGCATTCGCCTGGGTCATAGCTAAAGCTCCTTAGATCTGGTTGATACCATGTCCGCCACCCCCCGCACCCGATGCTCGAACCGGCGCTGCCGGCAGGAGTGAACATCGTTGGGGAATGTGTGTATTTGGCGTGCGAAGCACACCGCCGGGCAGTATAGCACAAATTAGGGAACATGGACAAACAGAAGTCAACTTGCTATACTCCAGTCACGGTGTCTCCCTGCTTTTTTTGAGAAGACATGGTTCGTACATACTTTACAGTTCCCCCCCTAGCCCCCCCCGCACGCGGGGGGGACGATGCGTTGTTTCCCCCCGCTTGCGGGGGGCTAGGGGGGTAGGGCGTGTCAAGAGTGTAAAGTAAAATTGACCAC
>JBAXMH010000063.1:0-21441 GCA_037134395.1 Chloroflexales bacterium | reverse complement strand
TTGAGACCGGCGGACTCTGCCATTTGGAGGCGGATCTGGTGACGCGCCATCTGGATGGTTGGAATCTGGCGGACTTTGACTTTCTGTTCATCGAGAATGTGGGCAACCTGGTCTGTCCTACCAGTTACGATCTCGGCGAACACGGGCGGGTGGTGCTGATGGCGGTGACGGAGGGCGAGGATAAACCGCTCAAGTACCCCGGCACCTTCCGCTGGGCCGATCTAGTGCTGATCTCAAAAATTGATATGGCGGAGGCGGCTGAGTTTGACTCCGCCGCCGCTCGCGCCAGCATCGCGTCCGTTCACCCTGACGCAACGATTATTGCGACCTCGGCCCGCACCGGCGCAGGGCTTGATGAGTGGCTGGCGTGGCTGGAGACGCGGGGGATACGCCATGAAATATCTTGATGAGTTCCGCGACCCGCAGCTTGCCCAGAAACTCTTCGCCGATATTCAGCGCATCACCACCCGCCCCTGGGCGATCATGGAGGTATGCGGTGGACAGACTCACACGATCATCCGCAACGGGATTGACCAGCTTCTGCCGAAGGAGATCGCGCTGATCCACGGCCCTGGCTGCCCGGTCTGCGTGACGCCCCTGGAGCTGATTGACAAGGCGCTGGCTATTGCTTCCCTCCCTGATGTCATCTTCTGCTCGTTCGGCGACATGCTGCGTGTCCCTGGCAGCAGCAAGGATCTCCTAAAGATCAAGAGCGAGGGCGGCGATATTCGCATTGTTTACTCGCCCCTCGATGCCGTGAAGATCGCCCAGCAGAATCCTCAGCGCCAGGTGGTCTTCTTCGGCATCGGCTTTGAGACCACCGCGCCCGCCAATGCGATGGCCATTCTCCACGCCAAACGCCTGGGCCTGGACAATTTCTCCATGCTGGTCTCGCATGTGCTGGTGCCGCCCGCAATCAGCGCGATTATGGAGTCGCCGAACTGCCGGGTGCAGGGTTTTCTGGCAGCCGGCCACGTCTGTAGCGTGATGGGCACGCATCAGTACGGCCCGCTGGTTGCGCAGTATCACGTGCCGATTGTCGTCACCGGATTCGAGCCGCTCGATGTCCTGGAAGGAATCCGGCGCACGGTGGTTCAGCTAGAGGCAGGCACAGCCGAGCTGGAAAACGCCTACGCCCGTGCGGTCAGTTCGGATGGCAACCTACCCGCCCAGAAGGTACTGGCCGATGTGTTTGAGGTGACAGATCGCACCTGGCGCGGCATCGGCAGCATCCCCCTGAGCGGCTGGCGACTGAGCGAACGCTACCGGGACTTCGACGCCGAGAATCGCTTCAGCGTCGGCCACATCCGCACCGCAGAGTCGACGCTCTGCCGCAGCGGCGAGGTACTGCGCGGTCTGATCAAACCCAACCAGTGCCCGGCCTTTGGTAAGGAGTGTACGCCGCGTATGCCCCTTGGGGCTACTATGGTCAGCAGCGAGGGTGCCTGCGCAGCGTACTATCAGTACGGGCGGTTTTTGAAGGATGCAAGGATGAAGGATGGAGCTTGACTTCGCGGGCTGGGTTTGTCCAACGCCCCTGCGCGACTACCCGAATATTGTGATGGGCCACGGTGGCGGTGGTAAGCTGTCGGCGGAACTGGTGGAGAATCTGTTTCTTCCGGCTTTCCAGAGCGACACCCTGGCGCAACTCGGCGACTCGGCGGTGGTTGAGGTTGGCGGCGCACGTCTGGCCTTTTCCACCGACTCCTTTGTGGTGCGCCCGCTCTTCTTTCCCGGCGGCAACATCGGTGACCTAGCCGTGAACGGGACGGTCAACGACATCGCAATGAGCGGGGCGCAGCCGCTCTACATGAGCGCGGGGTTTATTCTTGAGGAAGGTATGCCGATCAGCCAGCTCGCCATGATCGCCCAGAGTATGGGCAAGGCCGCCCGCGCCGCTGGTGTCTCCCTGGTAACAGGCGACACAAAGGTGGTGGATCGCGGCCACGGCGACGGAGTCTACATCAGCACCAGCGGATTCGGCCTGGTGCCTGCGGGCCTGCGTATCGGGCCAGATCAGGCTCGTCCTGGCGATGTGGTGATCGTCAGCGGCGACATCGGCGTCCACGGGATGACCATTATGAGTGTGCGCGAAGGGCTAGAGTTCGGCGCACCGCTGATCACCGACTGCGCCCCGCTCAACGGGCTGGTGGCGGCGATGCTGGCCCACGCCCCGGCCATCCACGCCCTGCGTGACCCAACCAGGGGCGGGGTCGCCTCGGCCCTGAACGAGATTGCCGCCGCCTCGCGAGTGGGCGTGCGGATCGTGGAGTGCGATCTGCCGGTGCCCCCTATCGTGCGTGCAGCATGCGAGATCCTCGGCCTGGATCCGCTTTATGTGGCCAACGAGGGTAAGCTGGTAGCCTTCGTGGCCCGCGACCAGGCCGATGCGGTGCTGGATGCCATGCGCGCCCACCCCCTCGGGCGGGGGGCCGTGATCATTGGCGAGACCAGCGCCGATCACCCCGGCATGGTCGTGGCCCACACCGGTATCGGCGGCACCCGCGTGGTAGATACCCTCGTGGGAGAGCAGCTCCCACGCATTTGTTAGAACATAATAGAGTAACCCAATTTTGGCCCCAATTAGTGGCATTACGCCGCATGACGTGCGCAGATGACACAAGAGGCACGATGGATCGTACCTCTATCAGGACATATTGGCCGGTGCCGCCTGAGAGCAAGACTTTCCGTCACACCCGGTCTCTCGCGCTCATTTGACACAGCGTGCTTGCTCGTGCTATACTTCCCGGCGTTCGTGGTGCTTGTAGCTCAATGGTTAGAGCGCCTGACTGTGACTCAGGAGGCTGTGGGTTCGAGACCCATCAGGCACCCCAATTTCTTGTACCCAAAAGCGCCCCATCCTGGTCAGGATGAGGCGTTTTTGCGGTAGCCGTCGCCCTCCACAAAGGGCCGGAACTGGGCATTGTAGGGTCGGCTCGCGAGCCGACCCTACCGCCGGACTCTGCGCCGCCTCGATCCGAGCAATCTCGTCAGCGATCTCGTTGGCCCGGTGCTGGAGTCGCACCTGTTCGGTGTGCGAAACAGCGCGCTCGGCGTGGCTGGCGGCGGCGGATTGCTCTAGCTTCAGATCGCTGAGATAGCGCGTGAGTGCGATGTGCCGAACTGCCTGCGCCGCGTCGGTTATGCGGTCGGTCTCAGGCATACCGAAATGCAACCACTCGGCCAGAGCCACGGCTAGGAGCGGGCTACGCGGTGCCCAGGAACGCCCGTCGCGCCGTGCCAGACCGAGCAACTCCATGCGGGCGGTGTCGCCGTCGGTGGTGTTGGTGCGCTGGCTGGCGGTGAGCAGCCGTCGCACTGCGCCTGCGAGCTAGAGATCACCAATGCTGCGACGCAGATGCTCCAGCAGGGCGTCATCCCCATCCAGCAACTCCCAGCACAGCGCCTCAACCTGCGCCTCGTCGAGCGGATCGCCGCGCAGGTGGCGCTCGGCAAGCAGCCCACCGATGCTCTGGGTTAGGTAGGGGTGGCCACTCACCTGCGCGTAGACCCGTTGGCCGATAGCCGTAGCGTCATCAGGCACGACGCCTGCTGATTGCAGACCATCCGCGATCAGCCCGACCGCCTCGTCCTCACGCAGATCCTCGCGGGTTGGCATTACGCCCCACGCCCGCATCGCCTATACTTTCGCCTGTATCTCGTTCAGCGAAAAGGCAGCGATATCCCCCTCACCCCCCACGAGTTTGTCACCAATAAGCTTTCTCTCCAAGGGCGGCCAAAACCCCGGCCCGTCCTACAATGCCTACCAGATGCCCGTCGCTGTCAACCACCGGGAGTGCCTTCACCTTATGCGCCATCATCAGGCGGATGGCCTCGGCCACCGGCGCATCGGCACGCACCGTGACAACCGGAGAGGTCATGGTATCGGCAGCGATACGCCCGCGCTCCTCTAGCTGCAGCTTGGCAGATTGCTTGCCGCCATTCAGCCATGTCGCCAGCCGACTGATCGCCCCGTCCGGCAGACGCCGCGCCGCTCGGCGCAGCACATCGCCGTCAGTGATGATCCCCGCTACGATGCGATCAGCACCTACCACGACTGCCCGGCGCAACGGGCTCTCCAGCAGCGCATCGAGAGCTTCGGCCAGTGATGCCTCGGCCTGTACCGCCGGTGGGTTGGACAGCATCATCTCGCCTACCGTGGCCGGGGCACCCTCCGGCAGATCAAGCGGCTCGTCCGGGCGCTGGCGCAGCCCCTCCGCCACCGTCGTCAACAGGTCGTAGCGGCTGACTATCCCCACCAGGACACCATTGATGTCCACCACCGGCATGCGTTTGCGGTTATGGGCGGCCATCGCTCCCGCCGCCTGAGCCAAAGGCAAAGTATCGGACAGCGTCTCCGGCTCGGGGGTCATGAGGTCGGCGGCGCACTGTGGTTGGCCGACGAGGTCGTCAATCTGGGCGGCGCGTGCGCCAATTGGCAGGCTGCGCTGGAGCCGCAGCGAAAGCCCCAGCATCCCCCGGTTCAGCAGGTCACCGTCGGTGATAATCCCGACCACGCGACCATCCGCCAGAACCACTGGCAGCGCCCGCAGCCCGCGCTCAATCAGCAACGTCACGATCTGGCTGATCGGCGCATCGGGATTCACGCTGGCGACATTGCGGCTCATCACGTCGGAGACCATCAGGTGGTGTGGGAACGGCCCGCCGATGCGACGGCTGTAGAACATCACCTCCACGGGAGAGACGGCGATCATCCCCTCGCGCACGAGATCGCGCAGCGTAGGCAGCACCCGTGTGATGCGGTCAGCCTGGTCAATAAAGGTAATCACCAGCGGCAGATGGCTGGCAATCTCTATCGCCAAGTCGCTGTGCAGGACGTTGTGGACACCGTAGCCGCCCACGCCGCGCAGCATCGTCGCGCCAGGACAACCCGCCGCACGCAGGGCGTAGAGGATCTGCTGCGCCACCGACTGCCCGTTATTGCTATCGCCCTCGCCAATATAGATCCAGACCTGCCGTGCCGCACCTGTGTCGCTCATACGTGACTCCTCGCACTAAGGGCGGAGCAGTGCCAACGGTGCAATAATATCACATGCACCACTGTTATACATATCACGTTGAGTGCAGCGAAGCGTCCCGATCTGCATTATCATCGCCGGGACGTTTCGCTTCGCTCAGCGTGACAGCGTTGCTGATGCGCTATTGCAAAAAAAGAGTGCAGACGGGAGGGTCGTGTCCCCAGTCTGCACTCTACAAATCTGCACTCTGCAATTTAGAATGCCGATGTCGGCGTACACTGGCGCAGGGTGCCCTGGCGGACCACTTGCTCAGCGAGGCCGATGCCCTTGTTCCAGCACTGCGACACGCTCAGGCCGTCACGGTAGTTGCCTACCACAAAGAGGCCAGGGTAGCCTGCCTCAAGCTCATTCAGTGTGGCGACACGCTGTTCGTGACCGGCGGTGTACTGCGGGATAGCCTTCTGCCAGCGCGTGACGCGGATCATCGCCGGGGTGCCCTGCGCGCCCAGAATCTCCTCGTGCTCTTTGATCACCATATCAATGATGTCCGAGTCGCTCTGGCGGGCCATCTCGGGGGTGCGCGCCCCGCCCACAAAGCTGGTTGTCAGCACATGGCCTGCCGGTGCGCTGCTGGGGATGAGGGTGGATGTCCAAAGGACGCCCAGCACCTTGCGTCCCTCACCCGACGGGCAGAGGACGCCGAATCCATCCAGCGGGTGCGTGACTGCGCTGCGCTTGTAGCCCAGGTGAACCACAGCCATTGGTGGGTAAGGGATAGCCCGCAGCGCCTTAGCCGCTGGCGCGTGCAGTCCCTCCACCAGATCGGCGACGACATAGGCCGGTACCGCCAGTACCACCATATCGGTGATCACCAGCTCGGTTTGGCCGTTGCGCTCTACCGTCAGCTCCCAGCCGCCGTCCAGAGGGCGCAGGGCACGGGCGCGGGTGTTCAACCAGACGTTATCGCTGCCCAGGGCGCGCGCCGCCGCCTGCGGCCAGGCCGACAGCCCGCCGTTAAAGTTGAACATCACGCTCTTCGGCTTCTCGCCCTTCGGCTTCTTCGGCGCTTTCGTGCGCCCCATGATCATGCCGCGCACGATGCTGCCGCCGCGCTGCTCGGCCTCCCAGATGCTCGGGAATGCTGACCTGACTGATGTGGTCTTCGGGTTACCCGCATACACCCCGGCCACAAAGGGGTCAACCAGCCGGTCGGCCAATTGACGCCCGACCCGCCGCGAGAAGAAGGACGACACGCTCTCGTCGGGCAGGTGCGTGCGTGGAATTAGCGGTTCGGCCAGAACGCGCAGTTTGGCGAGGGTTGAGAGCAGCGGCGTCTTTACCAAGCCCACGGGCGACATCGGGATCAGTTCGGGCTTACCATCCAGCAGGATGAAGCGCCGACCGCCTTTGCGATCAGCCGCCAGGCGCTCGTCCATAATCCCCAGATCCGAGAACTGCTTCCAGAGCTCCACGTCCTTGCTCACCACCGTATTCGGTCCGCAGTCCAGCGTGTAGCCGTCCGGTGTCCGTATGCTGTGGATCGCCCCGCCCACATGATCAGCGGCGTCAATCAGCAGTACTTTCGCACCCTTCCGGCGCAGTCCATAGGCCGCGCTGACCCCACTGATCCCGCCGCCGACCACAACGCAGTCGTAGCTTGTCATTATTATGATCCCTCGTTTCTGTAAAAAAATGGTAGCGCGGGCATCCCGCCCGCCCCCAGACCAGGGTGGGCAGGGTGTCCGCGCTACCGGCTATTTTCAGATCAGACAACCATGCGATTCGCGCACAACACCCGATGAAAATGGCCGCTGATGCCCGACTATCGGCTATTACGACAGTTGTAAATATCTTCGCAGAAAGGCTCCCGCTGATCACCCCCCCTAACCCCCCCGCTTGCGGGGGGGAACAATGCATTGGTTCCCCCCTGCTTGCGGGGGGGCTAGGGGGGGTGATCCAAACTACAACTGTCGTACTATCGGCTATCGGCTCTAAAGGCACTCAAATCGTCTTTGAGAAAACCTGCCGCTCAGAGGTTTTCGCCAAATGCGCGTCGAGTTCCATGGCCAGCAAACGCACAAAGAATCGGCCCAGAGGAGTTACCTGTATTCGGTCGGGCAGCAGTTCCAGAAAACCATCCTCGGCGTATGCCTCCAGATGCTCCAGGTCGTCGCCCAGGGTCTCGCGCAAATCTACCCCAAACAGCGATTGCGTCAGGTTGTAGGGTAGCTCCAGGTTGCACATCAGGTGCAAGATCACCGTGCGTCGCAGCAGATCGTCGGCGCTCAGTTTGTAGCCACGTACCACTGGCAGTTCGCCGGCATCAATCATCTTCTGATAGCGGCCCAGATGCGACTCGTTCTGGATAAAGCGCCCGGCCATGTCGCCAATGCTGCTCATACCGAAGCCGATCATGTGCAGAGCCGGGCGAGTGGTGTAGCCCATAAAATTGCGGTGCAACCGCAGTTCACGCGCCGCCACCGCCAGATCATCATCGCGCAGGGCGAAGTGATCCATGCCCACCCAGTCGTACCCAACCTCTGCCAGCCGATCAATCGCCATCCGGAAGAGGCTAAACTTCGTGAAGGTATCCGGCAGCGCCGTGACATCAATTAGCTTCTGCTTCGGCTTGACCCACGGCACGTGGGCGTAGCTGAAGTAGGCGATCCGATCCGGGCGCAGCTCACTGATCGCCGCCAGCGTCTCGCCAAAGGTCTCCATCGTCTGGAACGGCAGCCCGTAAACCAGATCCATGTTCACGCCGGTGAAGCCCAGATCGCGGCAGGCCCGGAAGAGCATCTCGGTCTGCGCGAAGGGCTGGATACGACCAATCGCCTCTTGAACCTTCGGGTTGATGTCTTGCACACCCATGCTGATTCGGTTGAAGCCCAGGGCGCGGATCTGCGCCATCTGCTCGACCGTACCGATGCGCGGGTCAATCTCCAGCGAGATTTCGCCCGCCGGATCAATCGCGAAGTGCTGCGACAACAGCCCCACCAGGCGCGTCATCTGCGCCTCGTTCAGGAAGTTTGGCGTGCCGCCGCCCCAGTGCATCTGCACCACATTGCGCCGCTCACCCAGCAGCGGTGCCACCATCGCCATCTCGCGCTCCACCCGATCGAGGTAGGCATCCACCACCTCAGACCGTCGTGTTACCGTCGCGTTACAGCCACAGTAATCGCAATGTTTGGCGCAAAAGGGCAAGTGTACGTACACCGAGAGAGCGTCTTCAGGGCGAGCGGCCACGTCGCCCAGAGCCTCTTTGTAATCCGCTTTGCCAAACGTCTCCGTCCAGGCAGGAACCGTCGGATAGCTGGTGTAGCGCGGCCCCGGCTTATTGTAGCGTGCCAGCAGCTCCGGCGAGATGATAACCTCAGACATGACCGCTCCCGTCTCTATAATCTTTATATTGTGTAGAGCAACGATAGCGTGATTGGCGACTTCGCTGCCAATCACGCTATCGTTAAAGATCTTTAGCAGCCCACCTGCTTGTTGGTGTCGCGGGTGCCAAACTCCGACTCGATGATCGGCTCTAGGGGCAGGTTCAAGTCGTTCTCGGCCTGGTGCTTGATCAGCTCGGGGTCGTAGCGCTCGGGGATCGCGCCGCCGAAGGTGGTGTCGGCCACCTGCTCGGGGTGATCTTCCTTCATCCGGGCGATCTCGTCGCGGGTGAAGACGCGGCTCTCGTCGAAGCCCAGCTCAACCTCCATCTGGCCGCCCTTCATATGCACACGACCGATGTCGTAGAAGCGCTTCTCGAAGGTCGTCTTGGCGAAGGCGCGCAGACAGCCCATCATGTAGCTGCGCTTCTCCTTGTCCTTGATGAAGGGGTACTCCAGGAACGCCTTGCGCATGTAGAAGCGGGCGTAGTTGCGCAGCACGCACTTGAGGACGTCCTCGCGCTCCATCAGGTCAGGCTTCATGATCGGGGTGACGAAGTTGTACTTCGAGTAGTCGCGCACCTCAACCCGGTCGCCCAGATCCTCAAACAGCTCGGCGAAGGGCCAGGGGGTGTACATGTTCCAGTTGGCCATGTCCACCTTCCAGTCGAGCGCCAGCCGGTAGGTCTCCTCGATCAGCTCAGGGGTCTCGTTCTCCATACCCATGATGAACTGAGCCTCGGCGACCATGCCTGCGTCCTGGATGAGCCCGATGGCCTCTTTGTTCTGGGCAATCGTGGTCTGCTTGCGGAAGATCTCCAGGTTCATCTGGGCGGCGGCCTCCGTGCCCAGGGAGATGTGCATCAGGCCGGCCTTGCGCCACAATGGGAGCAACGCCTTATCGCGCATAATGTCGGTCACGCGGGTATTGATACCCCAGAGAACCGGCAGCTTGCGCTTAGCCAGTTCCTCGCAGAGGGCGGTGAACTTCTTGCGATTGAGGGTTGGCTCCTCATCAGCCAGGATGAAGAAGCCCACATTGTAGTCGCGCACCAGGGTCTCAACCTCGTCCACAAACTTCATCGGGCTGCGGGCACGGTAGCGCCGCCAGAACTTCCACTGCGAACAGAAGCGGCAGGTGAAGGGACAGCCACGGGCGAAGTTGGGTACCGCCACGCGCACGTTCATCGGCACGTAGATGTACTTATGCCACTCCAGCAGGCTCCAGTCCGGGGTAAGGTCATCGAGGTTAGCAATCGGCTCGGCAGCGGGGGTGGCGATAACCTGCTCGTTCTCCAGGTAGGCGATACCCTTGATCGTTGCGCGATCCCTCTTGTCGGTACCCGCCTCGATACTGCGCAGCAGCTCGACAATGATCTCCTCAGCCTCACCACGGACGATATAGTCAATCCAGGGAGCCTCGCTGAAGACCTGCGTGTACATGAAGGTCGGGTGGATACCACCGAGGATCAGCCGAGCGTTGGGGCGCTCCTCACGGGCGATCTTCAGGGTTACCTGGGCCTGGATGATCATGGGGGTGATCGCCGTGGCCATAATCACATCGGGCTTATTGATCCGGATAATCTCGCGCAGCTTATCGTCGTCGATATGGAAGGTCATCGCGTCAATAAAGCGCACATTCTCATACCCGGCGTTCTTCAGTGCGCCACCGATGTAGGGAACCCAGCTTGGTGGCCAGTTTCCGGCAATCTCGGCACCGCCCGCGTGGTAGTTTGGCTGGATCATCATGATCCGCATGCTGGTACTCCTTAACGAAATAAAGACTTACATCACAATCTGATAGACACAGGCGCTGCCGCTACGAGCCTGACACGCCACCTCACGCAGGTTGATACGCGAACTCACCACACGGCGCAGCATTTGGGTAAAGGCACCACAGTAGTAGCGACAGAGGACTGCGGCAATCTTTGAGGTGTCCCGGTTTACGGATTTGCCAATGCTCACCAGGGGCGTACGACCGATGCTAAAGTGAAACGCGCCGCTACCCGCGAACGTCCATGCGTGCTTGCTAATCGCCGGAAGGAACACGCGCAGGCTGATCGGAGCGGGGAGCAGAGCGAGGACGGTACGGATCGGGGCCGGGATGCGGTTGGCCCGCACGTAATCGGCGGTAAGCTCGCCGGAGCGGTACAGAATCTCACCGGCCCGCTCGACCCCGAGCTGTGCGGTGAGCAGATCGACCAACTCGTGAAACTGAACCTCTGGGATCATCTCGTGCGGCAGATGGCTTAGGTAGCCCGCCGTCTCGCCGGTGAGCAGGGCCCGCAGCTCATCTGGCGTAAAGACCTCGCGTAAAACCGCGACTGTCTGGATGATCGAGTTTGGGCCGATTCTGGCCGCAGGCATGGTGGCCAATTCCACAGCGTCCTCCCACCCTGAGTAGCACCCACTACCCCAGAGTCGATGACAGAGGTGACATATATGTAGTTCAGATTGCGGACTACGCACACTATAATACCACGCATCGTACCTGTGGGAAAGCGAGACCGCACCAGGGGTTATCGTCCCTTAACTAAACCCTAGAGTTAATATTGCGCACTTTTGAGCGAAAAACCTACTCTCTCATTCCCTAGATATAGTACATCACATCGCCGCTCTGCTGGCGCTTGCGCTGACAGAGATCATCGAGAGTCGTCTCACCCAGAATTTCTTCGATCCGGCCACGCAACTCCTGCCAGATCGTGTCAATCATCGCATAATCGTCTGGCTGGGTGGGCATCAGATCTTCGCGGGAGGGCTCAGCAGGAAGCAGCGGACCTTCCATCACCGTGATGGCATCGAGCAGGGTAATGGCATCGGGGCGACGGGCGAGCATATGGCCGCCCTGAGGGCCGCGCAGACTCTCAATCAGCCCTGCCCGACGCATCGTGATCAGCAGTTGGTTAAGGTAATTCACCGGAATTCCCTGGCGGTTCGCGATCTCTTCGCTCTGCACCGGCCCCTCGCCGTAGCGCTGGGCAAGATCGAACAGAGCCCGCAGGCCGTAGTCACCTTTGCTTGAGATTCGCATCGCTGCTCCTGGTTGTACTAGAGTCAATGACTTAACAATTTACCCTATCCTAACATCAGCGACGCAATGCGTCAATTATGAAGATTACCTTTTTAGGCAAGGTTCGCAGGTACTTTACAGTTCAGACCAGAATGTGGCATCCTGATGCGCTCAACCTGAAACCTGAAACCTCGCACCTGAAACCTTGTCTTACTACGGAACATCAAAGCGGTTCATAAACCACACCCGGCCTTCGTTTGTGCTCAGCTGGCGCACTTCTCCCGAGAGCCGCACTAGATATACGTGGCGCACCTCTTCACTCGGCTGGTGGATAAAGGCAATCGTCGTCGCATCTATCCAGATCGGGTTGCTGTTCGGGCCGGGCAATGTGGTGATCTGCCGTACTTCGCTGCCGTCAGCCTGCATCACATAGACCTGCCGATTATTGGGGTCTGACTTGGGGTTGCGCACAAAGGCGATCATATCGCCGTTAGGAGACCACGCGGGAATATCTTCGTGATCATCATCGGTGTTAGTCAGGTTCACGGCACTGCTGCCGCCAGCATTCGCCACGAAGATATCAAAGCTATGCTCGGTCAAACGGGTGAAGACAATCGTGCCGAAGCGTGACCAATCTGACCAGCCGGCATGTTCGGCGCTCCACAGGCGAACCTGCCCGGTGGCGAGAGTATAGACGTAATTCTGCGCAGTCTTGTCTCTATCTCTCTCCGTACGAGACATGGCGGTAAACATAAGCTTACTGCCATCAGGCGACCACGCCGGGAACTGGCCGTCGAGTTCGGAAGGTGAGATCTGCTTTACCTCGCCACTGCCGGCGTTGAGAATCCAGATCGCCGCCGACCCAGTGCCTGTGCGCAGCGAGGTGAAGGCGAGAAGCCCCTGGCCAGGCAGCCAGGTCGGATCAAGCGCATCGCCACCCGTATCAATATAGTGCAGGCTTACTCGTCCAGGCAGCGCAAGCGCAATCTGCCATAGGCCATCGCTCCCGCGCACCGAGATAAGCAGCGGCGCGGGCAGCCCCGCCTCTAACGAGATGTCCACTGGACGGTAACGTTCACGGTTCGCCACAGCCTCGCTCACGTCTTTGGAGGCAAGCTGCGCGTCGCTCGACAGGAGGGCACACCACGTCTGTGAGCCAATCACGCCATCTACTGGCAACCCGTTGCGGCTCTGAAATTGCAGCACGGCGGTGGCGGTCTGAGCACTGTACGTACCCTCGGGGCCAGGCACATAACCGAGGTGCGCAAGGCGTCGCTGCGCGATCACGACATCCGCGCCACGCATGGCATCACCGCCAGCAGAGCTGTCGAAGAGCGGGCGAATCCCGGCGCAGGCAGGCTGATTATCTGGCGCGGCGCTGGTCAACAGAAGGTTATCAAAACGGGCCACCATGCGCTCACCGGAACGAACAAAGAAGCCGACCGTCCCTCCTGCATGCGCAGGAACCGCCGTATGCAGCACCTCGGTTCCACCCACGAAGAGAGTCAGCCCGTCGCTGTCACGGTTAACTGCCAGCCGGATGCTCGTGCCCTTCACGAGAGGTGAAGTAACGTTCTTGGCAATCTGGAGTACCTGAAGATCGCCCGCCGCCGCCTTGACAAAAACCACCGCATCGCCGCTTATCGTCAGCCCGACCCCGTCATACGCAAGGCTCGCATCATCAGCCGGGTCACCGCGCACATCCAGCAGCAGGCCAAGCACACCCTCGCCCTCAAGAGGCTGGAGGTCAACCGCGTAGCGAGTGGGAGCAAATGAGAGAGTGGGGAGCAGATTGTAGAGAAGGTGATCGGTGCCGGCGGTGCTGAAGGCGAAACTCTCGGCGCTGTACCCGTTAACCGTGCCCTGTCGGTCAACGCGCAACGGAGTCCAGCCACTCGTAATCTGCGAGAAGTCGTCGTAGAGCAGCGGCGCAAACGGCTTTGGGGTCGCCGGGATGGTGGGGATTGGGGGCGTGGGAGTGGGCAGATCGTGGGCCACCGCCGACGCCACCTGTGCGCTGGGATTTTCGCCGTCTACGGGCTGCGGCTGCTGCCCGCTACAGCTAACGAGAAGTGCAGCCAGCAGAGCGACCATGAACAGATGTAATCGAGGCACGGAGATCCTCATTCCCCTCAAACAAGGTTTCAGGTGCGAGGTTTCAGGTTTCAGGTCGTCTATAATCTGCGATGTGGATCTTTATTGTACAGTGTGAGGTAGTGCCCTTGTCAAGCATGCTACAATATATGCACACTTCACCCATAGTTTCTGCCATATTATCACCTCTACACACCCCATCTCGGCAGAAGCCGCGTTGACACCCTGGTTCAGTGTGACCCCGCCACATAGCCTCTACAGAGGCGCTGCTTATGCCCCTTCCCATTGACAAGACGATCAAAGATCGCTACCGAATCAGCCGAGTTATCAGCACCCAAGGTGGATTTGGCAACACCTACCTTGCCTACGACAGCGTGCGCGGGCAAGATATTGTCATCAAAGAGAGCAAAACCGCCGGCGACATCGAGCAGGATGCACTGCTCAGCGAACTGCGGATTCTGCTGAGTCTCGATCACCCCCGGCTGCCCAAAGTCTACGACGGATTCTTTCATGAGGGGCAGTTGTGTGTGACGATGCAGTACATCCCAGGCCGCGATGTATCAACCTACCTCGTTCTGTCTGGCCCTGACCGGCGCGCCGAGCCTCCGGATCGGCCAACCGCGCTGCGCTGGATCGTACAGACCCTTGAGGCGTTGGCCTACCTGCATAGCTGTAACATTATCCACCGTGACATCAAACCCTCGAACCTGCGCGTTCACACCGAGACGGGCGACATCTTCCTGCTCGACTTTGGCATCTCCCATCAGGTCGAGCGATCCTTGATCCGCGCCCACTCGCCCCGCTACTCGCCGCCCGAACAGCACGATCCGACCGGACTGACAACGCCGGCCTCCGATATTTACGCGGTTGGCGCAACCCTCTACATCCTGCTGACCGGCCTGGAGCCGCCGTATCGTGACGATCACTACGATAAAACCCTCCGTCTGCTGACGGAGGAGAAGCAGACGATCCCGGTTGACCTTGAGAATATTGTCCTCAGGGCGATGCGCTTTGACCCCAATGATCGCTACCCTCACGCCCAGGCCATGCTAAGCGATCTTCAGCGGCTGGGCTACGCCCCACGATCCAACGCGGCGACAATCCCGACAAACGATCAGGAGGAGCTACGCCAGCCAAGCGAAAGCGCGGCGCGTTTGGTGAAGATCACCACACCGCTCACGGATCTGGATGCAACCGATGGATTCGCTGAGCAGGAAGGCACGTCTGCGCAGTCTACTTTGTTGCCGATCAATACGATTATCAACGAGCGCTATCACATTCGCAGCGAAATTAGCAAGCGCGGGGGATTCGGCACCACCTACCGCGCCTTCGCCATCGAGCGCAAGCAGGAAGTCGTGATCAAGGTAAGCAAGACGACGGAGGATGTTAGGCAGAACTCGCTGCTTGCCGAGCGCGAGCTGTTGAGCAAACTCAAACACCGACGTCTGCCCGCAGTGTACGATGCCTTCTTCTACAACAGCCTGCTCTGCATCGAGATGCAGTATATCAGCGGTCGTGATATATCGAGCTACCTGCGCGATGGGCCGCTCGACCGGCGTAGCGCGTTGCGCTGGACACGTCAAATCCTTGAGGCGCTGGCGTACCTCCACAAACGCGCTATTGTCCACTGTGATGTGAAGCCCTCGAACCTGCGTGTGGACACCGAGACGGGCGATATCTTCCTGCTCGATTTCGGCATCTCGCAGCAAAATAATCAGATGGTCGTGCGTGGCTTCTCGCGGCACTATTCCGCACCCGAGCAGCGTACCCGCCTTGGCACAATCAGCCCGGCGACGGACATCTATGCCGTTGGCGCGATCTTATATGCCTTTCTGACGGGCAGTCCTCCCCTCGAACCCGTCGGTCAGTCTGAGGTCGTCCTCTTCCCCGATAAAGACCGCGACACGATCCCGGAAGATCTCAAGCGAATTGTCCGAAAGGCGCTCAAGGTTGACCCTGCCGACCGCTATCCTCAGGCCCAGGCCATGCTTGATGATCTGCGGCGCGTGTCCTACGCACGACCTGCGCCGACATCTGTTCTGCTCTGGAGCCTGGGCGGGATTGGGCTGGCGGCACTGCTGGTCGTCCTTATCTTTGCACTCAACATGCCTATATCGCCGCGCCCAGGTGCGTCCGCAGCGAACAGTGAGGCAACCCCCAATCTGACAGCGGACAGTCTCACACCGGCATCGTCGCCCGCCGCCGTGAGTGCCAACTCCGCACCCACAGGTGCGCCAACACCTGCCGCAGCATCACGTGTCATCGTGAGTGATGCGGCGATACTAGTGGCACCCACCAGCCACGCACCGACGCCGACAGCCCTGGCGACACCGGCGACACCAGCGACGATTACTCCCGAGGTGCAAGCCGTGCGCGAGATCACCGTGCGGGGACAGCCCGATAGTGCGTCAATTTACGTAGGCGCGTTGCCTGTGCAGATCACCCTGCTGGGAGAGGGGTTGGATACGATCACGTCGGTTGTCCTCCAGCCGAAGACACCGGGCCAGCGCACGATCCCCCTGAAACTGCTCCAGGCACAAGGCGGGCGAACAGACATCGAACTCGCCAGTCTGCCGTCAAGTTTCCACACCGGCGAGTACGAACTGCTGATTAATGGCCAGTCCAATCGCACCATCACACTGCGCGATTACGTGCGCGAGGCCCGCATCCAAGGCATCAAGGCAGCGTATCGCTACCTGGCGGCAATCAGACCATTCCCCAGCATCCGCTTCACGAATCAGGATATTCCAGGCCCTTTTGCCATGCTGTATCTCCGACCAGATCCAGCAGCGCGGGGCGGATACATGCGCAATGGCGACCTGATCGAGGTGCTTGACGACACATCCACCCCCGACTTCTATCGGGTGCGCGTGAAAGAGAACTTCGACTCAAATGTCGTGGGTCGCGAGGGCTGGATGCTGGCCTGGGTTGTGAATGATACGCCGCCCGCGCCCCCAGAGCCGGGGGCCATCCAGATATCCTATAACATTCGAGGCGAGCCACGGGAAAGAGTGGTGGAGTGGCTGATTCAGCGTGGCCTGACCGCCAACGATATTGTGATTGATACGCAGACCCGCGAACGTATTCCTGATGTCTTTGACACCTTCAAGCCGGACCAGGTAGTCAGTTCAGATCCGATTGAAGGGGCGTGGGTCGTCCCCGGCGGCAAGGTTGTTCTCGGTGTGCGCGGGCCATAACCACGCAGGCAGGGGTGGGTCTTGGAGCGGTACACATCGATGCATATGTAAGGAAACGCCATGACCCAGATCCCTGACCATCAACACGAGATCCTCGCAGTTCTTGGTGAGTACCTCGCGCCCGAGCATCTAGCCGCGTTCCAGGCGGGCCTGCCTGTGAGTGCGATGGCGCGAGTGGCAGCGGCGGCCTCCCTGCGCGCCGAACTGACGGGTCTGGTCTCGTATTTGCCGCCCTCTATCGCCCGCCGCCAAATGGCGGTGCCGACTATCGGCCATGTGAGTGGTCGCTTTTGGGCAGGCACCGCCCTTTTCGCCGACCTCTCGGGATTTACCGCGCTCTCCTCAACCCTGAGTACGTTGGGCAAGCACGGTTCCGAGGAGATCTCGGCGATCATTAACACGCTCTTCGATGCGCTTCTGGCCGAGGTTGATCAGCGTGCAGGCAACTTGCTCAAGTTCGGCGGTGACGCCCTCACCGCCTTCTTCCCCGCCGACGACCTAGGAGAGTCCCATGCCGCCCTGGCCTGCGATGCCGCCTTGGCTATGCAGCGAGCCATGGCCCGCTTCGCCGATTTGCCGACGCGGGTTGGACGTTTTACCCTCAGCTTGCGCATCGGTGTCCACAGTGGGCAGGTCTTCGCCGCCGAGGTTGGCGACCGCGCTCACCTGGAGGTGGTGATCACCGGCCACACGATCAACCGGGTCGCCGCAGCCCAGGATCTTGCCCAGCTTGGCGAGGTGCTGATCACCCCCGAGACGTTGGCGCTGACAGATTCTGCGGTGGTTGAACCCGGCCCAGGAGGATTCCTCCGGCTCCAGAATCTATTGCACGTTCCTGTTCCACCCCACCTTGCCCTGCCCGGTGCTGGCTCGGGTCTCGCCGCCCTCAGCCTGCGCGACCTGGCCGAGCGCGTCGCGGCCCTGCGCCCGTACCTCCCTCACGATCTGCCGCATCGCTTCATTATGGCGACAGGTGCGGAGACCGGCGAGTTCCGCCCGGTAACAATGCTCTTCGCCAATGTCTACGATTTTAGCGCCGTACTCACGCATCTGGGCGATGATGTCGCCACCGCTACCGCCATCTTGAATGCCTACTTTCGGCGTGCTCAGGATGTCATTCACCGTTACGGCGGCGTGGTCAACAAGGTGGACATGTACAGCCACGGCGACAAACTCATGGCCCTCTTTGGGGCACCGAGCGCGCATGAAAATGATCCCTTGCGAGCGGTGCGCTGCGCCCTAGACATGGCTGCCGCCCTGGAGGAGGCAAACCGCGAGGGGGCGCAGGTGGTGGCCGATTGTGGATTGCCAATGATCGCGGGCACCGTCACCGATCTCCACTTGACCCAGAAAATCGGCCTGAATACGGGCATCGTCTTCGCCGGGAGGATTGGCTCTTCCCGTCGCCACGAGTACACCGTGATGGGTTCGCCGGTCAATTTGGCCGCACGACTCATGGCTGCGGCACGCGATGGGGCGGTGCTGATCTCGCCGGACACCCGCCGTGCTGTGGAGGGTCGCGTCGAGCTGCGTGATCTGCCGCCAATCCGGCTGAAGGGTATTCCCGATCCGGTACCGTTGGCCGAGGCCGTGCGCTCCCTCGATCTGGTTGCCGATGCCCGTCCGCTCAACCGGGGGCGGCTGGTGGGCCGCGACCGCGATCTGGAAGCACTGATCGCCATTGGTCGTGCCGCGAGCGCCGGTACTGGCTGTGTCGTGACCCTGGTGGGTGAGCCTGGCACCGGCAAGACTCGTCTTGCGGAGGAGGCGATAACCCGGTTGGGGACGGATCAGCCCCACCGTGCGGTGCCACTGGTCTGTATGGTCGAATGTCAGAGCTACGAGCAGAGTACGCCCTACGCCGGATTCCGCCCTATCTTGGGCCAGGTGATCACCGCCGATATCGGCATTGATGCGCCGCCGGAGACGATTGTGGCGCACCTGGCCGTGATGGTACCCGAACTGGCCCGCTTCGCCCCACTTGCCGGAGACATTTTGGGCATACCGTTGCCTGAGACGCCCCTTACCCTCGCGCTGACGCCCGAGCAGCGCCACGATAACGCCCATGCGCTCTGCATCGAGTTACTGCTGCGGATTACCCGCGACCGCCTGCTGATCATTCTCTGCGACGATCTCCAGTGGGCAGACGCATCCACCCTCGCAATGATCGCAGCCCTGGCGGCGCGGTCTGGCGAGGTCGCCCTGCTGCTGCTGCTGATCTACCGCCCCGATCACAATCTGGCCGAACCCTGGCGCACCCACGCCTATAGCCAGAACTTTGTGCTTGGCGAGCTTGGGAATGCGGATGCCGCCCAGTTAGCCCAGGCGCTGCTCGGCACCGCGCCGCCGCCCGCGCTGCTGACCGCCCTGGCCAGGGCGCAGGGCAACCCGTTCTTTGTCGAAGAGTTGGTGCGCTCGCTAGTCGAGACGGGGGCGCTCCAGCGCGATGGCGAAACGTGGGTAATCACGCGCACCCTGGACGAGAGCGTGCTTCCCAGCAGTATCGAGTCGTTAATTGTGGCTCGCCTTGACCGGCTGGAGGAGCGCAGCCGCGAATTGATGCAGGTGGCATCGGTCGTCGGTCGTCGCTTTCGCTACGAGATCCTGACCGGGTTGCTCGGTCGCCGCGACGAACTACGCACGATCCTTGAGTTGATGATGGCGACCACCTTGTTGTTGCCTGACGAGCTTGAGCATGAACTGGCCTACCTCTTCAAGCACGCCCTGACCCGCGATGTGGCCTATGAGTCGATCCTGTATGCGCGACGGCACGACCTGCACCGGCGGGTAGCCCAGCAAATCGAGCGCCTCTACGCCAGTCGAATTGATGAACACCTAGCCATTGTAGCCGGTCATTACCTGCTGGCCGAGGCGTGGCCCGAGGCATTTGAGTACCACCTGCGCGCCGGACGGTTAGCCCAGCGCCGCTATGCCAACCACGAGTCGATCACCCTGTTCGAGCGCGCCCGTGAGGTCGGGCAGCGGATCGGCGCGTCCGTCGAGTTACGCAGCGAGATCCACGAGCGGATGGGCTGGCTTTTCTCGCGGATTGGTCAGTTTGACACAGCACTCCACCACTTCGAGTCCGCCTTGGCCATGCTTGATGCAAGCCAGCCTCTGGCCCAGATGCTGCGCTTGCACCACCACGTCGCCCGCGTCTACGAGAAACGGGCCGATTTCGCGACCTCGTTCACCTGGGTTGATCGGGCGCTCCAGCTTACGGGTGCCACCGAGAGCCATGTCGTGGTACGCTGTCTACTTCTGGGATCTGGCCTCCATATGCGCCAGGGCCGCTACCGCGAATCCCAGGAGTGGGGCGAGCAGGCCCTGGCCCTCGGCGGACGCCACGGTAGTGAGCGTGACCAAGCCCAGGCGCTCAAGATCCTTGGCAATATTGCGATCAGCCGTGGTGATATGGCGTCCGCCCTCGACCTGCTCAGTTCGGCGGTCGAGATCTACCGCAGTGCCGACGACATTGATGGCCTTGCCTACGCGCATAGCGACCTTGCGATTGTGTGCGAATTCCTGGGGCGTTTTGGGGAGGCCCGGGCCCATTACGAGGTCGCCGCACGGATGAAGGAGGAGATCGGCGATTCGTATGGACAGGCGATAGTTGCCAGCAACCTGGGCGAACTGCTCAGGGCACAGAGCGATCTGGCAGGTGCGGAGGTGCAATATGAGCGTGCGGTAGCTGGTTTTGAGAAGATCGGCTCGCACTACGGCACGGGTGTCGCACGTATGAACCTGGGTGCCACGTATCTCCAGCAAGATCGCCTGGATGCAGCCGAGTCTGAACTCCAGCGTGCCCTCGCAATCTTCGTACAGGTGGGTGCCGAGGACTTTCTGCCCGAGATCGAGCGCTACATCGCCGATCTGGCGCGGCGTCGTGGCCAGCCCAACGCCCGGCATCTGGCCGAGCAAGCGTTGGCCACCGCCCGCCGCCTAGAGGCGCGTCTGGAAGAGGGGCTGACCCGTCGGCTGCTGGCCACCATCCTGGCCGATGCAGGTGATGTGACGGGAGCGTGGGACGAGTTGGGCCAGAGCCTCGATCTGCTGCGCGAGGCCGAGAGTATCCACCAGGTGGCGCGCACCCAGTTAGCCCGTGCGGCTCTCGCCCCCGCCCTGGGGCTGCACGAGGAGGGCCGTGCGGCCCTCAGCGCGGCCCTCGCCACGCTGAAGGATGTGGGTGCCGAGGCAGAACTGGCCGCCGCCCAGGAGATCGGGCGCTCCTACGGATATGAATAGGCGACACGCAATGGCGCAAAATCGCTAGGGCAGGGCATGAGCAAAGTCATGCGCCCGGCCCGTAAACGGGCGGGCTCTTTGTCACGAAGGCCGCTTGCGCGGCCTCATGCAGGCCGCGCAGGCGGCCTTCGTGGCGAAAGCCGAGGGCTTTCGCCCCAATACCTTTCAAATAAGGAGTCCGTTGCCGCGCAGCCCTCACCCCCCAGCCCCCTCTCCCAGAACGGGAGAGGGGGAGCCGAACGCACTCTGGTGCGGAATCTCCCCTCTCCCCTGGTGGGAGAGGGGCAGGGGGTGAGGGGGAAAGGTCGGCATCTGACGGCTTATCTGAAAAGTATTGGCTTTAGCCCCACGGCGATGCGGTGCTGGGATTTTGCTCATGCCCTGATCGCCAGGGCGCTTCGCTTTGCGCTACCGGGCCACATTATTCTGTTGGTGATCGCCAAAGTGGGGATCTGTGCTGTCACAGATCCCCACTTGGCTCTTTGGTCGGGGCGAGAGGATTCGAACCTCCGACCTCCACGTCCCGAACGTGGCGC
>JBAXMH010000062.1:0-21520 GCA_037134395.1 Chloroflexales bacterium | reverse complement strand
CTTGCGGGGGGGCTAGGGGGGGTAAATATGCCAAGAGTGTAAAGTAAACTCGGCCTCTCTGAAACCATGTCTTAAGCCAGAATGTAGCATCTTGATGCGCTCGACCTGAAACCTGAAACCTCACACCTGAAACCTTGTCTAAAAAACACAAACCTTTATGCCTCGTCGCATCCTGCTGATCCTGCTCGTACTCATGTTCGCGGCCCTGCTCCCGAACGTTCCGGCCCAGGCTAAAGTAGTCGGCTCGTTCACCAGCGAGCATCCGGTGGTGGCTCCGCTCACCCCGGCCCTGGTGTACGTGAATGTGGTTGGCTACAGTGGCCCGGCCCAACTGCTGATCTTCGACCCGGCGGGGCGCACCGTCGGGGCGTTTGACCTTGCCCTGGACGGCGGCTACGGCGCGGTGCAGGTGCAGCCGCGTGGAGGTCTCGGCCAGCACTGGGGTGCGCTCTTCGTGAATGGTGCCCAGGTCTGCGCCGGCCCGATCTATACCCTCGATGCCACTACTACCGTGCAGACCGGCGTCTCCGCCTTCGACACGCTCTACGACCGGGTGCGTGGTTTTATGGCCAACGACCGGCTGAGCTACAAGCTGGACGGTGCCCAGGTTTCCGGCTACCGCTCTCCCGATAGCCCGCTGCTCTGGCTGCGCGATCACTACTACCAGAACCGGGCATTCCGCTACTTCGAGCCGGATCTGCGCAGTCTGCCCGAGGCGTTTGCCCGTGCCCAGTTGCCCGACGGCAGCCTGCCCGATTTCCTGGCCCGCCCCGAGTGGGCCATTCCCGCCTTCCGCACGCCGGTCGAGGCCGATGTGGAGTTCCTTTATGTCCAGTTGATCTATGAGACGTGGCAGATCACTGGCGATACGGCCTGGATGCTGAAGCTGCTGCCTTCGGCGCAGAAGGCGATCAGTTATACGCTGACCAGCCCGTTGCGCTGGGAGCCAACGCTGGGTTTGGTGAAGCGTCCCTTCACGATTGACACCTGGGACTTCGAGTATGGCCCGACGACGACCAACCCCAGCAACGGCAATCCGGCCCCGCGCCACTGGATTGATGACCAGACTAAGTGGGGCATTTTCCACGGCGATAACACCGGTCTGGCCCAGGCGCTGCGCTCGCTTTCGGCACTGGAGCAGCAGGCCGGACTGTGGGAGAGCGCCTACAACCGGCGTGCCCTGGCCGACGACATTATGCGTCGGCTGAACGCCCTGAGCTGGAATGGCACCTTCTACACCCACCACGTCAAGCTGGTGCCATTCACGGTTCCCGGCGTAGATGAAGCCACGCAACTGAGCCTCTCCAACGCCCTGGCCCTCAACCGGGGCGTGCTGACGACCGAGCAGGGCCGGGCAATTGTGGGCGAATACCTGCGGCGACTCCAGGCTAAGGGCCGGGTCTCCTTTGCCGAATGGTGGAGCATTGATCCGCCCTTCCCGGCAGGAGCCTTCGGGCTGAACGGGCGACTGGGTGAGCGGCCCGGCGAATATGTCAATGGCGGGGTGATGCCCCTGGTGGGCGGTGAACTGGCTCGCGGAGCCTTCCGCTACGGCTACGAGGACTACGGCTTCGACATCCTTGAGCGTTACGCCGATCTGCTGCGCCGCACCAACGCCAGCTACCTCTGGTACTACCCCACCGGCGGGATCGCCCCAGTTCACGAGTACCTGCCCACCGATGGCTGGGGATCCAGCGCCATGTTTGGCGCGCTGATTGAGGGTGCAGCCGGGATCGAAGATGGCGGAGTGAACTTCAGCAGCGCGACGATTAGCCCACGCTGGGCAGCCTCGCCCCGCGACCCGGTGGGCGCGGTCTATGCCGTTGCCCGCTACGCGGCCACCGGCGGCTACGCGGCCTACCGCTGGACCTACACCCCGGCGGTCAAGCAAGACGACCCGCAGACCATGACACTGGAGGCCACCGGCAGCGGGGAGAACATGCGCCTGCGCATCCTGCTGCCCCCCGCCGTCCGCCAGGTCTCCCATGTTGTCCTCAACGGCCAGCCCGTCGCCCCACAGGTTGAGCAGATCGGGTTGAGCCAGTATGTGGTGGTGCAGGCCACAGGGCCAATTGTTCAGGTACAGATGACATGGTAGGGGCGTGTCGCGACGCGCCCGTCGCGACGCGCCCCATCCCCGCAGGGGCGCGTCGCGACGCGCCCGCCGCGATGCGCCTCATCCCCGTAGGGGCGCGTCGCGACGCGCCCCTACCGTGCGTGATCATTATCCGACGCTCGGCAATCCCGCCAGGGCCGTCGCCACGTCCTCGTCGGAGTATTCAAAATCCCGAAGCTGCCCGGTCATGTAGTCCGTGTACGCTGCCATATCGAAGTGGCCGTGGCCGCTCAGGTTAAACAGGATCGTCTCGCTCTTACCCTCCTCCTTGCAGCGCAGCGCCTCGCGGATGGCCCCGGCCACCGCATGATTCGACTCGGGGGCGGGCAGAATGCCCTCGGTGCGGGCGAACTGGAGTCCGGCAGCGAAGGTCTCAAGCTGCTGGATGGCCGTCGCCTCGATCTTGCCCAGATTCAGCAGGTGGCTCACCATCGGCCCCATGCCGTGGTAGCGCAGGCCACCGGCGTGGATACCCGAAGGCATAAATGTGCTGCCCAACGTGTGCATCTTGGTGATCGGCGCGAGGTGCGCGGTATCGCCAAAATCGTAGGCGAATGTGCCCTTGGTAAGCGTGGGACATGCGGCGGGTTCAATCGCCAGCACCCGCACATCGCGTTCGCCGCGCAGCTTTGCGCCGATAAAGGGGAAGGTGAGCCCGGCGAAGTTCGATCCGCCGCCCGTGCAAGCGATGATCACGTCCGGGTAATCACCGGCCATCTCCATCTGGGCCAGCGCCTCCTGTCCAATCACCGTCTGGTGCAGCATGACGTGGTTGAGGACACTACCCAGAGCGTACTTGGTGTCCTCGCGCTGGGCGGCCATCTCCACCGCCTCGCTGATGGCGATGCCCAGGCTGCCGGTGCTATCCGGGTGTTCGGCCAGGATTGCCCGCCCGCAGACCGTCTCGTTGCTGGGGCTAGCCACCACGCTTGCGCCATAGACCTCCATCAGCGCCCGGCGGTAGGGCTTCTGGTGATAGCTCACCTTCACCATGTAGATCTTGACCTCAAGGCCGAAGAGGGCACCAGCGAAGGCGAGGGATGAACCCCACTGGCCCGCGCCCGTCTCGGTGACGAGGCGCTTCACACCCTGCTGTTTGTTATAGTACGCCTGAGCCACAGCGGTATTCGGCTTGTGGCTACCGGCCGGGCTGACGCCCTCGTTCTTGTAGTAGATCTTGGCCGGGGTATCGAGGGCCGCCTCCAGCCGCCGGGCGCGGTGGAGCGGGGATGGCCGCCACTGCCGGTAGATCTGCTGCACCTCATCGGGGATCTCGATGCTGCGCTCGGTGCTGACCTCCTGCATGATGAGAGCTATTGGGAAGAGCGGCGTAAGGTCGCCGGGGCCGAGGGGCTGGCCGGTGCCGGGGTGCAGCGGCGGGGCCAGAGGCGTCGGCAGGTCAGCGGCAAGATTGTACCAGTGGGTAGGCATGCGGTCTTCGCTAAGGACATACTTGACGGTGGACATCTTTGGTTCCTCTCTTCACGGCAATGTGTGGCCAAACAACAAAAAACCCCCCGACCCGGTATGGGCCGAGAGGCGAGAAAACTCGTGGTGCCACTCTCGTTCGCCAGCCCTCGCGGGCGCGGCGCACTTCACAGGTACTGTCGGCAACGCCGCTCTATACCCATCGCCCTGATAACGGTGGCGTCTCCGGCAGAGGCTACTGCGATTTTTAGATTTTGGATTTTGGATTTTGGATTTCCGAGTTCTGGAACTCAACAATCTAAAACCTAAAACCTAAAACCTAAAATCCGTTCGCCTCCGCGACTCCCAGGGCCATTCCGCGCCGCCGTGTACGCCGACCTCACACCATAATGTCGGCTCGCTGGGTACCGTGTTGCGCGTACTCGTCCTGCTCAACGTCGCTACTCTAAAGTTGCGCGGAGTATAGCAGGCCCATCGCGGCGTGTCAACCGTGGCGACTGAAGTCGTGTCGTGGGGGATTCAGATCCGGCGTCGGCGCAGGCCGACGCCCGGCGCGCAGCGCCCCCACGGCGCGACTTCAGTCGCCAGCCGAATGTACTCATCGTGTTAGTGTGCGCAGGGCGTTCCCCACCGTATCGGCCATTGGAAAGACGCGGTCGAGCTTTGTGAGCTGGAGAATTTTCCTGGGGCCATCTTCGGTCGGCCAGACGAGGACCACCTCTCCCGATGCAACGCGAGCATGTTTGAGCAGGCTCACCAACATCCCCATGCCGGCGCTATCAATAAAGGGCACTGCCGAAAGATCAATCACAAAACGGCTGGCCCCTTCCGCCACCAGAGCGTTCAGCCGCTCGCGGAGATTCGGCGCGCTAGAGACATCAATCCGTTCGTCTGTGGTCACCACGGCAACCTGGATAATACAGTTATGGACAGTGATTTCCATTCAAGCTCCTCTATCCGTCCGTCTGACTGAT
The DNA here is from genome assembly GCA_037134395.1 of Chloroflexales bacterium. Lineage (GTDB taxonomy): Bacteria > Chloroflexota > Chloroflexia > Chloroflexales > Chloroflexaceae > Oscillochloris. The sequence goes on along the minus strand of JBAXMH010000062.1, from coordinate 17,002 downwards.
CAGCGTCGCTATTGCCACAGACTCTTCATCAAACATGGTAAAAACCCGGTTCAGGCGAGTCAGTTCAAAGATATTCTGCAAACGCTGCGGCAGGCAGCAAAGGTACAAGTCACCATTGCCCGAACGGCAGCGCTTCAAGCTGCTCACCAGGGCCGAGAGAGCTACCGAATCGACGAAGCTTACCCCGCTGAGGTTTACTACTACCCGCGCTGGCTGGCATTCGGTGACGCTGTCTAGCCACGTAAAAAGCTCTAGGGCCGTGTGGGTGTCGAATCGACCGTTGAGTTCCAGCACACTTACATTATTGACGGTTCGGCTTACCTGCCGCACGATTCTCATCCTTTCGGTGCCATATAGAGAGGAGGGTAACAGTTTCTATCTCAGCGTACGACCATATGCCAACTACGACCAAGTCGCATACATGAATAGAAGGTGACAAACAACTGACATCTTTTGAACCCAACTCTCCCAAATCAGCGTATCATGGGTACGCGCCGACCGATGACCATAGTGAGATGGTTGGCATAAGGAGTAACGATCATGAGTCCTACGCTGTTAGAGGCAGCCATTGCGATCATCTTGATCGTCGTGGCCTGGCAGCTAGGGCTAGCCCTCGCTCCCATCGTCTTCCGTGAGCTGCGCACCATGCGGCAGTCCATTGACGAGGTGAGCGAGGACTCCCTGGACGCCCCAGTTTCGCCGACAGTAGAATCCGAACACCCAAAGAAGGAATCTCCCTATGAGCCGCAGCAGCGTCCCTAGCCGTAGTCTTAGCAGGATCGGCACCCTTGTCGTTATTGCCGCCATCGCCTTGCTCTTGCTTGGCGTAACGTCCGCGTCGTGGCGCAGCATCCGGCCCGGCTACGTGGGCATTGTCTTCGATAAGGCCAGTCATGATGTCACCGCCGGTGCCCTAGAGCCGGGATGGGCCTTCATCAACCCGCTCACCCAGGCCATCCAGGAGTACCCCGTCACTATCCAGAACTACGCGATGGTGCTGAAGAGTACCGAAGGTTCGACCACGGGCGACGATAGTATCAAGATCCAGAGCAGCGAGGGCCAGCAACTTAACCTTGATGTGGTAATCCAGTACCAAGTTATCCGCGACCGGGCCGGGCAGCTCTACCAGGACTGGGGCGGTGCCGATATCTCCGTCGTGGAGGATCGAGTAGTGCGCCAGTACACCCGCACCCAGGTACCCGCCATCGCTGCTGGCTACACCTGGGAGCAGGTCGTCTCTAGCCAGCGTGCCGAGATGACCACCAAGATCACCGAGGTTCTGCGCACAGAGTTTGATCGCCGCCATCTCAATCTGATCTCCTTCGGCATCCGTGAGGTTCACCTGCCCGAAACGCTCCAGCAGGCACTCAACAACAAGATCCAGGCTCAGCAGCAGGCCGAGCAGCAGAAGTATCAGTTGGAGCAGGCCCGGATCAAGGCTGACCAGGACAAGGTTGTAGCGCAGGGCCAGGCCCAGGCGATCCAGGCCCAGGCCGAAGGCGAGGCTGCCGCCACCCGCATCCGCGCCGATGCCCAGTCTGAGGCTAACCTCAAACTGGCCGCCAGCCTCACCCCCGCGCTCATTCAGTATGAGCAACTCCAGCGCTGGGATGGCAAGCTGCCCCTGTTTACCGGCGGGGCTACGCCACTGATCAACGCATCCAGCATCATCAGCGGCACGACGACGCGGTAGGTATGGCAGTCCTGTTCCGATTGTAAAGGGGAGTCCAGGCTTCAGTCGGCTGAAGCCTGGACTCCCCTTTACAATCCAAGAGGTTTGCTATACAGAGCAATCCTCTAGAAATTGTCGTGATACTATGTACAGTGTTGTCATACGTTGCGAGAAGGGCGTGTATGCAAATAGAACTGCTCTCGTTGCTTCGATGTCCCGCTGACGGGAATTCTCTTCACTTAGAAGGCACTGCCACAGACGGGTGCGTCAGGGATGGTACGTTAGTCTGTTTGCCTCGGCGTCATCGGTACCACATTCGCGATGGTGTTGCCCACCTCTACGTTGACGACAAAAATTGGCAGCCGAAAGCACGCGAAGCTGCAGGTTGGGTACAATTGTTCCGTGATACTGACGGTTATCTTGATGATCCTGATGATTATTTGATGCCGTACGTTGGACGACCGCCATGGGATGAGATTGCGCCACAGTTTGATCTTGCCTTGGAGTTGGCCTCGCTTGTTCCCGGCAAGCGTGTGCTCGATATAGGCGCGGGTCGCGGGTGGGCGGCGCGTCATTTCGCCCAGCGGGGTTGTGTTACCTTTGCTGTGGATGTTGTTGGCGACCCGTTCGTTGGCGTTGGCCGTGCCCTCACCTTGGCTGCCCACGATGGTTCTCGGATTACTCCTCTTGTTGCCGACGGTGAGAACTTACCAATTTCCTCAGGCAGCTTCGATGTCGTTTTCTGTGCGGCGACGCTCCACCACGCGACAAATCTTCAACGGTTACTCACGAACATTCAGCGAGTACTCCGTCCGGGAGGTGTGCTGATTGCCATCAATGAGCCAATTATCCCGGATAAGGTAACTGAACGTGCTGCATTATTAGAGAAAGATACGGCACGCGAGCTATCGTATGGGATTAACGAAACCCGTCCGCACTTGAATGATTACCGACGCGTATTACGACGGGCGGGTTTACGCGAGCGACGTATTTTTCCCTGGCAAACGTATCGGATTGAATTAGAGGGTATGCGGATTTGGGCAAGCCAACTTGGCGTCAGTGATCCGATGAGCCTTTCCCATCGGCGTGGCCCCTTTCGCTGGCTCGGGAGGAAATCTTCAAGCGACGATCTTGACGCACTCCGGCGAGTCTGGAGCGACCACCTATTCCGCACACGTGGTGGAGCAGCGATCATCTTTGCTGAGCGCCCTGTCTAACGACTGACAGGCCGACACGGTATAATAGGTCAAACCCGTTTGTATCCACGTCCTTCGCATCTTTCGTGAAAGTGCCCTCTAACACACTATGAATGAGCGTATCTACGTCGCCCTTGATGTTGAGACCACCGGGCTTCGGGCTGGTGTGGACGAGATTATTGAGGTTGCGGCGGTTAAGTTTCGTAATGGCGAGATTCTCGAACGCTACAACCAGCTTGTCTGTCCGCATCAGCCGCTGCCCCTCAAAATCACCCGCCTCACCGGCATTACCCCTGAGGAAGTGGCCACTGCCCCTCGCTTTAACGAGATTGGCGCGGATGTCGCTCACTTCATCAAGAGCTATCCCCTCGTTGGTCACTCGGTTGGCTTTGATCTGGGCATGCTTCGCGCTCAGGGCATGACCCTGAACCAGACGGTTTACGATACTTTTGACCTGGCGACTTTGCTGATGCCTCAGATCTCGGTCTATAAGCTCGGGGCTATCGCTGAGTACCTCGGCATCCCCCATCCCGCCGACCACCGCGCCCTCAACGACGCCGAGGTTACGGCACAGGTTTTTACGCATCTCCTTGGCCTGATCACCCAGATTGAGCTGAACGAACTCAATGCGATCAATAATCTGATCGCTAAAGTTAGCTTTCCGATGCGCGATCTCTTTGCTGATGCTCTGCATGATCGGGCCAGAAATGTCTTTACTGAGCATGCGGTGCCGCAATTTACAGCGGATGAGGATGAGAATATCCCGCTGCTGCGCCCCACGAACGCCGCGAGGTGGATCTCGACCGAGTCGCTCCAGCCCACCAACGACAACAGACCGATTGATCTCGGTGTCGTGACTCAGTTCTTTGCCGCTGATGGTGCCCTTGGTCGAACCTTCCCCGGCTACGAATTGCGCGAACCCCAGGTCGAGATGGCTCGCTCTGTCACCGAGGCGTTTAACCGTGGCGTCCCGCTGATTGTTGAGGCAGGCACCGGAACCGGAAAAAGCCTGGCGTACCTCGTGCCCGCTGCCTTGTTCGCCGCCCAGCGCGGCGAGCGCGTCGTGATCTCCACCAATACGATCAATTTGCAGGATCAGCTCTTCTTTAAAGATATTCCCGATCTCCAGGCGATTATGGTTGATCATCGCCAGCACTCCGTCAGCGATGAGGGTGATCGGGTGTTTGGCACAACCCCGCACACGCCGCCCTTTACCGCCGCCTTACTCAAAGGGCGAAGCAACTACCTCTGCATCAAGCGCTACCACGATCTGCGCCGCAACGAGAACCTCTTGCCCGAAGAGGTGCGCGCCCTGCTGAAAGTGCAACTCTGGCTGCCCATCACGGCCAGCGGCGACAAATCCGAGCTGCTGTTGGTGGATCGTGAGGCTATCGCCTGGGGGCGAATGAACGTCACACAGGAGACGTGTACCGGCCAGCGATGCAAGCACTTCCCGGAATGCTTTTTCTTTCAGGCCCGCCGTCGGGCCGAGGCCGCCCATATTGTGGTGGTCAACCACGCCCTGCTGGTCGCCGACCTTGCGGCTGAGTCGAATGTGCTGCCAGCCTATGATCACCTGGTCATTGATGAGGCCCATAATCTGGAGGATGTCACCACCGACCAGTTCAGTTTCACCGTTGACCAAGCTGCCATGTTCACATTCCTCGACACCATCTACCAGGAAGGTGGCGTTCAAGCCGTGAGTGGTGTTATCTCCGATCTGTTGACGTATCTCAACACTGGCAAGGTTGAGCAGGCCGATTGCGAGAAAATCACGCAGCTTATTCAGCAGTTCTTGCCCTCCCTCATCCGCGCCCGCGTCACGATTCACGAGTGCTTTAGCCAGCTCGTCAGCTTTGTGACCAAAGAGGCTGAGGCGAACCAGTACGACTCGCGTCTGCGCCTCACCACCACGATGCGCAAGAAAGACGCATGGGTTGCCATCCAGGAGTCGTGGCAGTACTTGCTCGATAGTCTGGCCAGTATTGACAGTAGTCTGAGCAAGATCCACACTCTCCTCCAGAACATGGCCCACGTTGGCGTTGCCGACTACGACGAACTGGTTCTGCGTTTCACCTCTCTTATCCGCTTCGCCCAAGAGACTCACACGCAGATCCGCCATATTATTTTTGGCGACACGCAGAGCATTTGCTGGCTTTCCCAGGATCGTGTGCGCAACGTCCTTGTCCTCACATCGGCCCCCCTCAGCGTTGCGGAGACTCTTCAGACGATGCTCTTTGAGCAGAAGAAGACCGCTGTCCTTACCTCGGCTACTCTCACGATTGAGGGTCGTTTCGACTTTGTCCGCAATCGCATTGGTATGCCCGATTCACCGAGCCTGATCCTCGAAAGCCCGTTTGACTACGAGCAGCAGGCTCTGGTCTTTATCCCCAACGACATCCCCGAGCCAAACCAGCGCGGCTACCAGCAGGCTATCGAGCAGGCGTTGATCGAACTCTGCGGCACCAGCGGTGGGCGTACCCTCGCTCTCTTCACCGCAAATAGCGCCCTCAAGCAGACCTACGCTGCCATCCAGGATCCTCTGGAGGAGCAACAGATCGCGGTTCTCGGCCAGGGCATTGATGGGTCACGGCGTTCTTTGCTAGACCGCTTCAAAGAGTTTCCGCGCACTGTACTCCTTGGCACAAACAGCTTTTGGGAGGGCGTAGACGTGGTAGGTGACGCGCTTTCGGTGCTGGTGATTGCCAAACTGCCCTTTGCCGTGCCCACCGACCCAGTTTACGCTGCCCGCAGCGAGCTATTCAGTGACCCCTTCGGTGAATATAGCGTGCCTCTGAGCATTCTCAAATTTAAACAGGGCTTTGGTCGGCTCATCCGCTCGCGTGAGGATCGGGGCATCGTGGTGGTCCTCGACAAGCGTCTGATCTCCAAAAAGTACGGGCAGCAGTTCCTAGATTCTTTGCCGCACACCCGCGTTCGCACCGGCCCGCTCAAGCAACTCTCCGCCATCGCCGCTAAGTTTCTGTCGTAGGGGGCAGGAGGCAATACGTTATAAGGAATCGCCGCTCAGCCCTCACCCCCTAGCCCCCTCTCCCAGAGCGGGAGAGGAGGCTAGGGGGTGAGGGGGAGAGCGGCACCTGAAACCTGAAACCTGAAACCTTGCCTTTCGCAGTCAATATCTTGCATAAAGAGAAGCCGGGTGCTATAATTACCCCATTCAACGCTTGCATATATGTAAGAACAGAGTCACAGGCCGGGGGGCCGCAGAGCCGCCCGCGCAAGGAGCGCCGTATGGCAGCGGTCCATCCCTTTCGCTCACCAGCGGCACGCACAGGCGGGCGCTGTGTTCATGTCAGCGGTCAGGCCGTTCACCTCTTCCGCTTCTCCTCTCCTCTTGGTCTTGCCTATGAGTACTTTTGCGATGTACCGGCGGTCTTCAAACTGCTCCCTGACGCGCTTAATGTACACACCTATGCGGACAACCGCCATCGCCTGATCGTTGGTGCCAGCGATGGACACGGCCATACGATGGCGAGCGTCTTCGACCTGCTGGCGATCCACGAGCCAGGGCAGGCGATCCGCATCGTCCCCGATGATACCGGCCCACCAATCGAAATGCCTGGGCTAATCTTTAGCGGTTCTCTCTCCGCTGAGGCGATCTTCAGTCCTCAGGACGAAGGCACACACGTCGAGTATACCGTTGATATCGCGATGGACGTCCCCATTCCGCATATGCTGAACATGATGCCGCATCACATCCTCCAGAACCTTGGTGAACGGGGTATGGAGTATAAAATGTCGCAGATGATTTCCGGCTTCACCCGCAGCATTACCGATGATTTTCATACCTGGCTCAAGGGCGTGGCATAGCGTGACCTGAAGAAACAGAAACGGGGGGCGAGCCTACAGGCTCGCCCCCCGTTTCTGTCCTCCCCATTATCACCGTCGCCAGAGCCAAAAGGCACTACCGCAAAAGGCACGCTGTGAGACATGTCACGCTGAGCGAAGCGAAGCGTCCCGGCATCCGTATCGCCTGCCGGGACGCTTCGCTTCGCTCAGCGTGACAGCGTTACTTTTGCGGTAGTGCGCCAAAAGGCTGCGCCACACACGATCAGCAACGCCGCGACACTCACTCCGGCACCCAGCAGCAGCGCCGACGGGCGGTAGCTAAATGTCACTGTATGCGGGCCAGCGGGCAGCCAGACGCCCCGCAGGGCATAGTTGGCCCGGTAAAGTGGCGCGGGTTGGCCGTCTATCTGCACCTGCCAGCCGTTGTGGTAGGCATCGGACAGCACGAGCAGCGCGGGCGCGGTTGGGTTTGCGTGTACGGTTACTTCATTTGGGCGATAGTTCAGCGTTGGCACGGCTTCGCTGCCAGTGGACGCAGCAACCGAGGGGGCGGGATCGGCTAGCACCGCCAGCGTCCCCGGATCAAAGTCGGTACGGGCCATCCGCGTGAGCTGGGCCTCGTCATTGGGGATAACCTCAATCTGATGAACGAGCCACGCCCGTGGTAGCACGGTTGGGTTTCGGTAGATCGTGCCCTCGTCACTTTGATGCACAGGCTCAAGCGGCGCATAATTCGCGGCGCCCGCGTTGTCTGGCCCAAAAACGACATACTGCACATTCAGCATATCCAGGATGCGCCGGTGGGTGTAGACCGATGTGAAGTAGGGACGCAGAACCGCGCTGCCCGCACTGGAAACGGTAAAATCTTTGCCATCTGCCATCCGCGCCAGACGCATATAGCGCGAGGTGAAGAGCGAATGGTAGCCGCGAATATCCTCTAGGCCATACGCACCCGCGACGTTCGGCGGAAACACGGATGGATCGGCCCCGAAGATGCGGAACGGGCCGGGCTGACTCTGGAGAAACGCGGTCTGGCGGGTGGGCGGAAAATCCTGGCTCGCCGCCAGTATCGCCGGCGGATACGTGGCCAGTTCAGCGCTCAGTGCGCTGGTCGGCACCAGGGTTTTCATGTCGGTGCTGGAATTGTAGCTGCCGCCATACCAACTCAGGTCGGCGAAGACCAGCAGCAGCAGGGGACTCCAGCGCAGGATGGTGGGGAGACGTGGCAGGGCCAACAGCAACAGCGCCAGCAATCCCGTGCTGGCAAAGAGCAAGGGCGGCAGCAGTTGTTGCTGGCGGATCAGTGTGATGTAGGTTCCGTAGCGCGATGCGGGCGTGAAGAGTTGCATATGATAAAGGCACCAGCCACCGAGTCCCAGGGCCAGTCCGATCAGCAACCCGCGATTGATCGTCCGCATCCGTTGTGACACCCCCGCAGCCAGGGAGCGCCAGTCGCGGGTGGCGATCACCTCGGCACCCATGCCCGCCAGCACCGCAGCGGCGAATCCCCAGAGGACAAACCAGCGCGTGTGATCTTCAAACTGGCGGTAGAACGGCACCAGCCAGATGACCAGTTGCAGCAGCGGGCTGCCCATCGCCAAGACAAACGAGACCACCGCCAGCACGCCAAAAAAGAGACCCTCGCGGTAGCGGGTGAACCAGAGCGCGATAGGCAGCAGCAGCAGCGGAATCAGGCCAATGTAGGGATACGGTACCTGGAGCAGCGTCACGCCCCAGGTGGGTGGCGGGCCAACCCGCGCAATTCCTTCGAGCGCGGGCAATCCTAGGCGCAGCAGCATGGTGAAGTAAGAAACATCGCCGTTCGGTGTAAAGGCGAGCGTGCTACGCTGGCTGGTGGCGGCAAGATCAAAGGCCGGCACCAGTTGAATAGCACTGAGCGCCAGCGCCAGCAGCACCGCGCCGCTGAAGCCAATAACATGGCGCAGGCGCACAGACCAGGCAGGCGTATGCCAGAGACTCCAGAGCAGAAAACAGCCCACGCCAACGTAGGTGTAAAACGCGATCTGGAGCTGGCTCACCACCGGCAAGGCCAGTACCGCGCCACACAGCAGCCACGCCGACCAGCGATTGCGCGTCATGGCACGAGCCACGGCCCAGAAGCACCAGGGTAGCATGGCGGTTGCGGCGGTATGCTCAGGGTATTGGAGCCACGTCAGCATATAGCCGCTGAGCATGGTACACAGGCCCGAAAGGATTGCCCCGCCCCGCCCTAGCCCCAACTGGCGGGTAAAAAAATAGCACCCGAATCCCGCCAGTATCAGGTGGACAAAGGCATAGTATCCGAACGCGGGGCCAACTGGCAGCAGAAAGAAAATCAGGCTGAGCGGATAGAAAAACGCCAACTGGCCGTCATCCAACAGCGGAGTCCCCGTCAGGATCGAGGGGTTCCAGAGCGGCAGCGCACCCTGCTCCACAATCGTATTGGTCAGCAGACGCCGGGGAAAGAGCTGGCGGGTGGGGTCGGTATTTCGGGGATTATTGACCGGCACCCGCTCGTAGGAGTAGCGCCAGGGCTGTAAATGCAGCAGGCCATCAATCGGCAGAAAGGTGTGGCCTAGCACAACCGGACGCCACATCAGGATCAGGGCAAACAGCACCAGGGCCAGTGCGGGCATACGAACTAGCCAGCGCCGTCGGGCTTGCGCTGGAGAATACGGGGGTGGAGGTGTCGTCATAATCCTCTAAATAAGCCAATCTTACCGAACGATGCTCCCTCACCCCCTGCCCCTCTCCCACCGAGGGAGAGGGGAGATTTCCGCATCAGAGAGCGATCTACTCCCCCTCTCCCGTTCTGGGAGAGGGGGCTGGGGGGTGAGGGTTGAGCGGCGGCAGATTCCTTTAGACGAGCGCTCATCGCGCCCACGTAGGCAGATACGCCGGGTTGCGGCGGGCATCCTCGCCCAACGGCGAGAGCCAGATCCGCCGGTACTCGTCCTGCTCATCGCGCTTGATGTAGCCGTCGGCCACCAGATGCTCGATCAGATCATCAATCGCGCTCTGGGATAGGTGGCGCAGGGCACCGACTTCGGGGCAGCGGTGGGAATCCACCGGACTGTTGGCGGAACCCTTGAGGACACGGGTCAGCCCGCTGCGACCGATGGGGAAGGGAATGTTGCTCAGACCATCCAGCGCCCGCTGCGCATCGTTGCGCGGGTCGGTGTTGCTGCGCGGGGGAATGGGTTGCGGCGCAGCGCGGGCCGTGCGGGTGATCCCCGAGCGCAGGCCGAGGTTTGGTGCGCAGATGTCGCAGGTTGTCTTGCAGCGGGCCAGACGCTGGCCGAAGTGGGCGGCGATGCTGCGATGGCGGCACTCGCTGGATCGGGCGTAGGTTGCCACTGCGTCCACACGCTGGATCTGGCGCTCCTGATAATTGGCCAGTAGCGCGTCAATCTGTGCGGCTACGTCAGTTGGCGCAGCAAGTTGCTCGATCAGCACTTGGCGCGGCCCGCCCCGGTAGCGCAGGTAGCCCGCATCGTGCCAGCGCAACAAATCGCCCTCCAGATTACTCGGCGACCAGCCCGCCCGCTTGGCCAGCAGCAGCAGGTCAACCTCGTGCCACGCCCCCACCTCTAGCCCGGCCAGCGCCGCAATCTGCGCGGCGGCGGCCTCGGGCGGCGGTGTCCCCGTCAGGCTCAAGCTCGCCGTCTCCGGGATGTCGAAGTGCCGCCGCAGCAGACCCACCCGCTCCAGCATGCTCAGCCCCACACGCACCAGGGTATCGTCATCCCCCGGCATCGCCCGCTCTACCCGCTCCAGATCAACCACATCGAAAGTGCTACGCATCTGCTGGCGCAACGCCTTATAGAGCATCCGCAGTTGGTCGCGGGTGATCGCCTGCTCCTGGAGCCACGTCGTCAGGCGGGCCTTATCGCTGGCGGCGTAGAGCAACACGCAACGGGCGGGTTGGCCATCGCGCCCAGCCCGACCAGCCTCTTGGTAGTACGCCTCTACCGATTGTGGCAGGTTATAGTGGATAATCGCCCGGATGTCGGCCTTATCAATGCCCATACCAAAAGCCACCGTCGCCACCAACACCCGCGTCTGGCCGCGCATAAAACGCTCCTGGGCACCTGCACGGTCAGCCACTTGAGCGTGGTAATGGTCGGCGGACACTCCCGCGTTGCGAAGTACCTGTGCTAACTCCTCACACGCTTGGCGCGCCCGTGCGTACACAATAATTGGGCCAGTAACGTCCCGGCAAAGCTGGATGAGGGCAAACTGTTTCTCGTCACGACTGGCGGCGCGCAGCACCTGGAAGTAGAGGTTCGGGCGGAAGACCGAGGCCAGCACCGCCTCACTCTTGCCAAGCACCTGAGCGACCTCGGCCTGCGTCTCCTGCGAGGCGGTGGCCGTCAGGGCCAGCAGCGGCGGGTGGCCTAGCTCATCAATCGCCTGCCCAATAAAGAGGTAGTCGGGACGGAAGCTCAACCCCCACAGACTCAGGCAGTGAACTTCGTCCACCACAAAAAGCGAGACGCCGCAGCGCTTCAGGGCGTGCAAAAAAGCTCGCTGGCGCAGCCGCTCCGGGGCGATATAGACCAATTTGTAGACACCCGTGGAGATCTCGTGCAGGCGCGTGGCCACATCGCGGGTACTCAGAGTCGAGTTAATCAGGGTCGAGCGTTCCCGCACCGTCTCCGACATACCATCAAGCTGATCTTTCATCAGGGCGATCAGCGGGCTAACCACCACCGTCGCCTGGGGCAACAGCATCGCCGGCAATTGGTAGGTGAGCGACTTCCCGGCCCCGGTCGGCATCACCGCCATCGTCCGTATGCCGTGAAGGACGTTATGGATAACACGGGCCTGGTTGGGCCGAAACTCCTGGAGGCCAAACGACTCGCGCAGCATGCGGTACGCCTCGTCGGGGAGCAGCGGTGCCGGTGGCGGGGCAGGCTCAGGCAGATCGGGCGCATCGGGTTTGAGCCGCTCGAAACGCAGGCCCAGATCACGCAGCAAATTAGCCCGTTCAAGCGACTCGTGATCCGCAAGCTGGGCGCGCAGAGAATCGGCAGCGATGCGATCCTCGGCCAGTTCGGCAGCACGCAGAAGGATCTGGAGATCAGCGATGCTAGGGGCGAAATCGGGGCGCAGCATCAGGGCATCAATCTGGCCACGGGCAGCCTCAGGATCGCCCTGCTCAAGAGCCAGTTCCGCCAGACGGCGCACCGCCGCCAGGTTGTTTGGGTCGCGGACAGCCACAGCGCGGTACTGATCGGCGGCCTCGTCAGAGCGGCCCTGGGAGCGCAGAGAGTCGCCGCGCAGCAGCCACGCATTCACTTCCTGGGCCGGATCTTCGGCCATCGCGTCAATAGCCAGATCCAGCTCCGCGTAGCGGTCGGCGATCATCAGCGCCCGCAGGCGCAACTGACGGCGCGTGACGCTGGTGGGACGCTCAGAATCGATCTCCGCAAGGATAGCCAGAGCCTCGTCACCCCGGAAGAGATCAACCAGCACCCGTGCTCGTGCCTCACGCAGCGTCACACTGGTGGGCTGATCAACCAACCAGGCGTCGAGGTAGCGCAGCAGGGTATCGCTCTCATCCCAGCGGTTGAGGTAGCTCACCAGGCGCTTGCGCGAGTCCCCGGCGATCAGGCTCAACGCCACCGGGGCGATGTCGAGGATCGGGTTAGCCGTAGAAGGTACCGTCATCGTCATAATGCGTGATCCGTGATCTGAAAAGAGCCGATAGCCGATAGCCGATAGTACGACAGTTGTAGTGTGAATCACCCCCCTAGCCCCCCGCAAGCGGGGGGAACATACGGTGCCAACCTCCCCCCGCTTGCGGGGGGATTGAGGGGGGTAATCGGCGGGAGCCTTTCTGTGAAGATATTTACAGCGGCTCTTTTCATCAGGTGGTGTGCGTGAATCGCTTGGTTGTCTGTGCCGTGTATCCGCTCATGATACCACGCGAGAGGGTCAGAAGGTTACGGTGGAACCCAGGGCTGAGTCATCCGCACATTGACAGATTGGCGCATACTATGCTACCTTTGAATTATCCTCACGAGTATCAATGAAGCTGAATGTCAGGATTATGCGGCAGTAGCCGGTGTTTGCGTGTACCCTGTTGCCGTCATCGCCGCAATCATTGGGATAACGGGCAAGCCGCCAGATGGAAGCCACCTGATTGCTCCGCTGCGTAGCACCCCCCGCTACCTTTTGTGTCCCCCTTGTTTGCCTATATGTTAGGAGGTTCGTGTGACCCACAAACGGCTCTGGACGTGGCTCGTCCTGATGGTCACAGCTACCACGCTGCTGTCCGCCTGCGGCAAAAAGCCCGCGCAGACTCCCCCAACCACCGCGCCGGTCGCGGCCGCGACGACGGCCCCCGTCGCCACAACCGCTCCCGTCGCGACGGCGGCTGCGACGGCGGCTGCGACGACGGCTGCGACGGCGGCTGCCACAACGGCCCCCACTGAGATCCCAACCGTCGCTCCCACCGCTGCTCCCGCTGCTGGCGGTACGCTGAAGATCCTCTACGCCCAGGCCATTACGGTCATTAACCCGTACCAGTCAACCGGTACGAAGGATCTCGATGGCGCGACCGTGATCTTCGAGCCGCTGGCCCGTTACAACCAGAACGACGAACTAGTGCCCTACCTGGCCGAAGAAATCCCCACCCTGGACAACGGCGGCATCGCCAAGGACAACAAGAGCATCATCTGGAAGCTGAAGAAGGACGTGAAGTGGTCGGACGGTACGCCGTTCACTGCTGATGATGTCATCTTCACATGGCAGTACTGCTCCAATCCGGACACCGGCTGCGTGTGGACGTCAGTCTTCTCGAACGTTGATAAGGTCGAGGCGATAGACCCAACAACCGTGAAAGTGACCTGGAAGAAGGCGACCTCGAATCCCTACAAGGTGTTCGTCAGCAACACCGGCATGATCATCCAGAAGGCCCAGTTCGCCAACTGCGTCGGTAAGGCAGCTATCGCTGATGCGGCCTGCCAGAAGGCCAACCTGGCCCCGATTGGCACGAACGCCTACAAGCTCAAGGAGTTCAAGCCCGGTGACACGGTGATTTACGAGAAGAACCCGAACTACCGCGACGTTGCGAACACCTTCTTCGAGACGGTTGAGATCAAGGGCGGCGGCGACTCCACCTCGGCTGCACGCGCTGTCTGCGAGACCGGCGAGGTTGATTATGCCTGGAACCTGCAGGTTCCCGCCGCTGTACTCACCCCGATCCTGGCCGCCGGGAAGTGCGACACGGTGGCTGGTGGATCTTTCGGCGTCGAGCGCATCAACATCAACTTCGCTAACCCCGACCCGAACCTCGGCCCCAAGCGCAGCGAGCCCGACCAGCCCAACCCCATCCTGAGCGACCTGAAGGTGCGCCAGGCTATCGCCAAGGCGATTGACCGTAAGCCGATTGCCGAGCAACTCTACGGCCCGGCCGGCGTGCCCACCTGCAACATCTCGGTTGTGCCCCTCGCCTTCACCTCAACCGACCTCACCTGCGAGCGCGACGTTGAGGGTGCCAAGAAGTTGCTCGACGAGGCAGGCTGGATTCTGCCCGATGGCAAGAACGTGCGTGAGAAGAACGGCAAGCCGCTCAAGCTCACCTTCCAGACCAGCATCAACACGATTCGCCAGGGCGTGCAGGCCATCGTTAAGACCAACTTGGCCGATGTTGGCATCCAGGTTGATTTGAAGGCAATTGACCCCGGCGTCTTCTTCGGCAGCGACTCGGGCAACCCCGACACGATGCAGAAGTTCTACACCGATCTCCAGATGTACACCAACACCCCTTCGGATATTGGCCTAGACTCGTACTTCGATGCCTGGATCTGCTCCGAAGTTGACTCCTCGAAGAATCAGTGGAAGGGTGCCAACGATACCCGCTACTGCAGCAAGGACTACGACGCGCTCTACACACAGTTCACCTCAGAGCTAGACCCGACTAAGCGTGCCGATCTGGCCAAGAAGCTCAACGATTTCCTGGTCAACAATGTGGTGGTCATTCCGCTGATTAACCGCATAACGCCGAATGGCAAGCTGAAGACCCTGGACGGCCCAACCTACCAGACCTTCGACTCAGTTCTCTGGAACATCCAGAGCTGGAAGCGCACCTCGTAGGATTGATGGATTATCAGGGCGTCCGGGCGGATGTGCCGCCCGGACGCCCTGGGATCTATTGCGGCGCAAGCGCAACTCACCAAAATGGGAGGAACTGGCCGATGACCCAGTATATTCTGCGCCGCGTGCTGATCGCGATCCCGACTCTGCTGGTGATCAGCTTTGTGATTTTTGCGGTTCTCGCCCTGGCCCCCGGCGATCCTCTGGCCCAGTTCGCGCTCAACCCGGCCATCCCCGAGTCCACCCGTCAGCTCATCCGCATTCAGTTCGGCCTCGATCAGCCCTGGCCCATACGCTACGTGAAGTGGCTCACCTCGCTCTCGCGTGGCGATTGGGGTTTCTCTTTCTCGACCAAATCCCCAGTGATTGATATTGTCTGGCAGCGCATGCCGCAGACGCTCCAGGTCGTTGGGCTGGCCTATCTGATCGCTGTCTGCCTAGCCATCCCCATCGGCATTCTCTCCGCCGTTATGCAATACTCTATTTTTGATAACATTGCCACCTTCTTCTCCTTTGTTGGATTCTCTGTCCCCTCTTTTTTTACTGGCATCCTCTGTATTCTCCTCTTTGCGGTGAACCTCAAGTGGTTTCCGATTGTCTATAGCACAACGCTTGAGGTCAACAGCTTGGCAACCTTTGGCCAGCAGGTGCGCCAAATGTTTCTGCCGGTGCTGGTGCTGGTCGTGCAGCAGACCGCCGCCCTCACCCGTTTTATGCGTTCGTCAATGCTCGATAACCTCTCCCTCGACTACGTACGCACCGCCCGCGCCAAGGGACTCACCGACCGGGTCGTGGTTGTTCGCCACGTCCTCGCCAATAGTCTTATCCCGGTGATCACTCTGATTGCTCTCGGTATCCCCACGATCTTCGCCGGTGCGATCATCACCGAGAACCTCTTCCGCGTGAACGGTCTCGGTGCCCTGCTGATCACCTCGATCAATAACTCGGATACCCCGGTGGTGATGGCTCTGACCTTCATCTTCTCGATTCTGACGATCATCTTCAACCTGATTGCCGATATCATGTATGGCGTCCTCGACCCGCGTGTGCGCTATGGGTAATAGAAAGAGAATTTCGGGGGGTTACGCCCAACTGAAATTCTTTCCTCGTCGTCGGAAAGTACCCTATGTCTGAAGCAGACCAGGCGCTCGATGGCCGAAAAACCGCCACTACGACGTCCGCCCTGTCGCAGCAACTCACCACCGGCATCGCGGTGAAGCCGCGCACTCTGCTGGGTGATGCGTGGCGCCGCTTCCGCAGGCACCGGCTGGCCATGTTTGGGGTGGCCACACTCCTCTTCTTCGGACTCTCCGTCTCTCTCGGCCCGCTGATTTACCAGGGCTACTTGCTTCGTCAGCTTGCGCAAGAGGGCATGCCCCTGCCCAATCTGCACCCCGACCTGCGTGCGCTGGTGGATCACCTCGACTTCCTGTCGCTGATGACTCCGCCCAACAGCATCCACCTCCTCGGCACCGACGACCTTGGGCGCGATTTGCTGGCCCGCTGTATGTATGGCGGGCGCGTCTCTCTGGCGGTTGGCTTTGTCGCCATGATCATCGCGATCTCCTTGGGTACGTTCGTCGGCGCGGTGGCTGGCTTTTTCGGCGGCAGCATTGACCAGATACTCATGCGTGTCACCGACCTCTTTCTCTCGCTGCCCGTTATTCCCTTCATCCTGCTCACTGTCTATCTCTTCCGAGATCCGGTGATTATGGCGATGGGCTCGCCTGAGACCGGGATCTTTATGATCGTGGTGACGGTGATCGGATGTCTGGCGTGGATGCAGACGGCCCGGATTGTGCGCGCCTCGTTCCTCTCACTCAAGGAGAAGGAGTTTGTCGAGGCCGCCACCGCTCTCGGCGTGGGCACGTGGGCGATTATGTTTCGACATATTCTGCCCAACGCGATGGGGCCGATTATCGTCGCCGCTACCCTTGAAGTCGGCAATGCGATCATTACCGAGTCGACTCTCTCCTTTCTTGGCGTGGGCTTCCCTCCCGACACGCCCACCTGGGGCCGACTCGTCACCGATGGGAGCCAGTACCTCCAGGCCGCGCCCTGGCTGGCACTCTTCCCCGGTGCCTTGATCTTCCTCGCGGTGCTGAGCATTAATTTTCTGGGCGATGGTCTGCGCGACGCCCTTGATCCGCGCTCACGGTTGTAGGGATCAGGGGTCAGGGGTCAGGGGTCAGGGGTCAGGGGTCAGGGGTCAGGGGTCAGG